>JBGVRF010000151.1:0-4295 GCA_045128175.1 Candidatus Scatosoma sp. | reverse complement strand
CACCAGCATGGGATCGCAACCGCCCTCGATGAGCCGCATCGCGTAATAGAGCGCGGCGTTAGCGTCGCTTCCCCGAAGCGATTTACAAAACGCCGATAAAAAATCGTAATACGAATCTTCGTTATAAGAAAGCGCCTTTCTTTGAATAGACTGCTCCGCGTCGGCAAGCGTGATATGGACGTTCCCCTCCCCGTCCGGCTCGGTCGTCATCGCGGCGAGCTCCAATGCGTTATATGCCGAACGGAGATCCCCGCCCGCCATCCGCGCAATATGCTGCAACGCTTCCTCATCTACAACCAACTTTTGTCTCCCCAGCCCCTTGTGACGGCTTTTGATCGCCGTCCGTAAAGCCCCGATGATATCTTCATCGGTCAGGTGCTTGAACTCGAATACACGACAACGCGACACGATAGCCGGCGTCATCGACGCGTAAGGGTTTTCCGTCGTCGAGCCGATAAAAATGATTGTTCCCTGTTCGATCGCAGGCAACAGCGAATCGCTTTGCGTTTTATTGAAACGGTGGCACTCGTCAAGCAACAGATAAGTGCGTTTGTTGTACAGTTTGAGATTTTCCCGTGCCGCATCCACCGCCTTTTTCACATCCGCGACCCCCGCGTTGACGGCATTCAGTTTGATAAATTCCCCATTCGTACGAAGCGCGATGATGTTGGCAAGCGTCGTTTTTCCGCAGCCCGGAGGCCCCCAGAAAATACAACTGCCCAGCCGATCCGTCGCAATCGCGCGGCGCAAAAGAGATCCTTCTGCCACAATGTGTTTCTGACCGATAAATTCTTCCAGTGAATTTGCCCGCATACGCTCCGCAAGCGGCTTCGCCGTTTCTTCGTTTCTGTTAAAATCAAATAAATCCATAACTCTCCCGTATAGCAGTGCCGCACAAACGGTTTAAAAGATTAACCTCTTTATTTCTTCCGTGTTCGCTTTCCCGATCTCATACCCTTTTTCAAAGGCAAATTGGAACTGTTTGAACGAATACGGACTCATATTCCCAAGCTCCGGCTCCAACCAAAGATCGATGATGTCAGAATTTTCTTCTCTCCTGCGTTTCGTGCGGTAATTGTCCATAATGTCGATCGTACTCATAAGCACGCCGATCGTTCCCATAGACTTTTCCTGACTGCTTCTCCAGCCAAGTACGTCCACCGCGACCACCACGTCCGCACCCATTCTTTTCACCTGTTCAAACGGCACGCGCTCCAAGATCCCGCCGTCAATCAGCCGCATCCCGTCTTTTTCCATGGGGCGGAAGATCGCGGGAATACTCGACGAAGCGACCACCGCGTCCAAAACGCTCCCCTCGGAAAATTCGATAAGACGTTGCGAATCCATATCTACGGCAACGCAGCGATATGGAAGCTTTAAATCGGAAAATTGCTTATCTCCAATATAATATTGTAACATTCTGCGAACCTTTTTTGTGTCGAATAAACCGCCGCGTTTTCCGGATGGCATGATGATATCAAACAATCGCAGGCTACACGCCGCCTTTTTCATTTCCTCGACCGTCAATCCGGCCGCGTACGCCGCGCCCACCACCGAGCCCATCGAACAGCCTGCAATGAGATCGGGCTTGATCCCCGCCTCTTCCATTGCCATCAGGAATCCGATATGCGCCACGCCGCGCGCGCCGCCTGCTCCCAATGCAAAACCAAGCTTTTTCGCCACTGTCTTTCCTCCTTTCTTTCGTGTCGATTTCCCCATAAACAACCTCCGTTCTATTTTTCAAATTCATACGTTTTCAGTATGTATTAAACGAGAAACGGGTATACCATGTATGCGTTGAAGGCTGTTTTTCTTTTTAGTAAACGCTTCGTTTTTTATGATCTTCAATTACGATTGTATGCGCCAAGCAATTTACATTCTAAAGTGTTCGCCTTAATAGCGGAAAGCATTTCTTGTACCTCGCCCGAACCGACGTTACAATCCGCTTCGATAAAGAAACGGTAATCTCCCGGCCGATCCTTTACGGGACGGCTTTCAATCTTCGTCATATTGATGCCGTATTTTGCAATGATCCGCAACAGCTCGAGTAAGCTCCCAGGTCTATGCGGACAAACCGTCGAGAAGAATACCCGTTCGCTACTTGCAGGCAAGCATTCTTCCCCTTTTTTTACCAACAGGAAATGCGTATAATTGTTCTTTTCGTCCGAGATACATTCCTCGCTCATCACAAACCCGTTGCGAAGGTTCTCCACGTGCGAACCGACGATCGCCGCACTCTTCCCCGTTTCGTCTTCCATCGCCTTGCTCAGCCCGAAGCCCGTGGACTCCGCTTCACGAACCGCCGCAAAAGGCATGTTCCTGCTTAAAAAGTGCGAGCATTGATCAAGCGCTTGACGATGGGAATATACTCTGCCGATCTCCGACAACTTCATATTCTCTTTATACACCAAACGATTGTCGATACGAATAATCGCTTCTTTCATCGCGTAAAGTCTTGTAGACGTTTGCAACAGATCGAGGTTCTGCAATACGCCGCCCTGCAAACTGTTTTCAATGGGTACCGCCGCCGCATCCGCC
The DNA here is from genome assembly GCA_045128175.1 of Candidatus Scatosoma sp. Classification (GTDB taxonomy): domain Bacteria; phylum Bacillota; class Clostridia; order Christensenellales; family Borkfalkiaceae; genus Scatosoma. The sequence continues at coordinate 1,757 of JBGVRF010000151.1, read as the reverse complement.
CTGCCGTTCGTCACTGCGGCGAATACCTCGGGAAAATTGCGGAACGGTATACACTCGTCCCAGTCGTTGACAGTTTTCTTCTCCGTTGTTTCCGTCCTTAAAAATTCCTTCGCCGCAAGATTGGAATAGCTACCTTCCGGTCCCAAAAACGCTATTTTCATAAGTTTATACACCTCTGGTTGTAGAATTATTACTCTTATCTATTCGTCGTTCTTCGATCATCATTCGTCGAGCCTTATACCTGTTCGGCGAGATCGAGCAGCAACCGCTCGGTGTCCTCCCACCCCAGACAGGGATCGGTGATGGATTTACCGAACACCTCGTCGCGCTTCTGATTGCCTTCCACCAGAAAGCTTTCGATCATGAAACCTTTGACGATTTTCTTGAACGCTTCGTCAAAACGGCGGTTCTGCATCACCTCTTCGGCAATACGGATCTGCTGTTTGAACTTCTTCCCGGAATTGGAATGATTGCAATCGATGACAATTGCGGGATTTTCCAGCTTACTACCTTCGTACATCTCTGCAAGTTGCATCACCGTTTCATAATGGAAATTGGGCACATCCGCCCCAGCCCCGTCCACACCGCCGCGCAAGATCGCGTGCGCGTAGGGATTTCCGTCCGAACTGACCTGATAATTACGGTATTTAAAGACCTGAGGACTCTGCGCCGCAAAGATAGAATTGACAAGCGCGATAATATTGCCGCTCATGGGATTTTTCAGCCCTACGGGCGCGTCGATACCGCTGGCGACCTGACGGTGGAGCTGATCCTCCACACTTCTCGCTCCAACTGCGTGATAAGACAAAAGATCCTCCACGTACGGCGTATTTTCGGGATACAACATCTCGTCCGCCGCCGTAAGCCCGGATTCGTTCATCGCTGCAAGATGCAACGCGCGGATACTGCGGATCCCCCTTGCAATGTCCGCCGCCCCCTCGGGATCGGGTTGCAGAAACATACCTTTATATCCAACGCCTTTCGTTCTCGGCTTATTGGTATATATCCTCGGCACGATGACCAGTTTGTCCTTTACCTTTTCATTGAGCTTTCCCAAACGGGAAATGTACTCGAGAGTAGGCGCCGGCTCATGCGCGGAGCAAGGTCCTACGATGATCAGCATCTTTTCGATCCTGCCCGCAATGGCGTCGCGGATCTCTTGATCGCGTTCCTTTTTGATCTTTTTCAACGCCTCCGTCAAGGGCGCTTCCGCTATAAATTCTTCGGGTTCGGGAATAAAATACTGCTTTTCCAACATCTTTGTAAAACTCCTTAAGTCGTTCTCTCGTTTTTCCTCATTCCGATATATTCTTTCACTTCTTCCGTTACGTATTCGTCGATCGGTGTTCCGAACCGCAGACTGTTTCTGACGATGGATGAGCTGACGTGCAACAACTCTTGTCGACAGGGCAAATACACCGTCAACAGCTCGGGATCAAGCTTTTTGCTTGCATAAAAATTTGCGTTTTCATAATCGAGATCGATCCCGTTACGGATGCCGCGAACGTAGATCTTCGTATGCTCTTGTTCCAAAAGCGCCGCTACGGTCCCGTCGAATTCGATCACGCGCGTTCTTTCTTCCTGCGGAAACATTAACCGCAACATTTCCTTGCGCTGCTCCAACGTAAAACAAGGGGTTTTCATAGGATTGATCAGGATTGCGACCACGACCTCGTCAAAGAGTCGTAAGCAATCCTCTATCATCGCCTTATGCCCCAGCGTGGGAGGATCGAACGTTCCTGCAAATACGCATTTTT
>JBGVRF010000150.1:0-2362 GCA_045128175.1 Candidatus Scatosoma sp. | reverse complement strand
CCATCAAAAACGGTCTCATGAATTAAAATGGGGGAAACATGAAAAAAAGTCTCTCGACTGCTTATGCGGTTTTTAATTTGATAGTATTGATCGCAGGCTTTTTGCTTGTTTTTCTATTTGCCTTACAAGCGGGTGTGGCTGAGACGGTCGAATGTGTTTGCGGTTTGATCGTCGGTATCGTTTTTTCGCCGATCATTCACGAATTGGGACACGTCAGCTTGGCGCAGGCAATGAATATGGATTACGTTTGCGTGAAGATGTTCTGTTTTAGAATTTTCCTGAAAGAGGGTAAAAAGAGATTCTCTTTCGCTTCACCCTTTTCCCCTGATGAAACGCAGGTGATCCCCAAAACGGGCGGCGATATGCAAAAACGCGCGCAAGCATATACCCTCGGCGGTTTGATCTTCGGCGGCATCTTTTTGACCGTTTTGCTTACGGGCGCGATCGTTTGTACTGCGTTCGGCGCAACGCGATACTCGCTTTGGGGCGCGGTACCGTACGCGGCATATTTGTTTTTGCTCAACGTTGCACCTTTGGAATATGCGGGCGGAAAAACCGATATGCTGGTATATGTGGGCTTAAAAAAAGGCTTTGACGCAGAGAAGAATATGCTTGCCGCTATGGATATACAGGGTCAGCTGTACGAAGGAAAAAGCTACGCGGAGATCGAGCCGAAACGCTATTTCGAGCTTCCGCAGCTGTGTGAGGACGAGCCTCTTTTTGCGGTGATGCTTGACTTGCGTTATCGTTACTATCTTGAAAAAGGCGAACTTGAGAAAGCAGCGGATCAGCTGAACAGATTGGCGAATTCGCAGGTTTATCTCCCCGATTCGGAAGCGGAAAAGATCGCGGCGGAGCTTGTCTATATGCATTCGTTGCTCGGTGATTTCGAAGCGGCGGAAGAAAACGGAAAGCTTTGTCGGGAATATCTGAATAGCGAAGCTGCTGCGGCAAAACGCATCCTTGCGGCCTATTCGGCGGCGTTCGGACGGAAAGATGCAGCGGAAGAACTTATTTCGCAAGCGGAAGAGGCTTTACGGAACGAACGTATCGTCGGCGTTGCAAAATTCGAAAGGGTTTTGCTTTCGCGTATCCAAACGGCATAAAAACGGGAAAACGACAAAAACTAAAAAAGAGATTTCTACGTCTATAAAAAAGGAACAGATATGATCACGACGGAAAATAAAAAAATCGAAAAGGTAAAAACACGCAAAGCGGGCATCTTGATGCCCATTTCTTCCTTACCTTCGGGGTGCGGGATCGGTACGCTGGGCAAAGGCGCGTACTCGTTTGTCGATTGGCTTTCCTCCGCAGGGATGAAAATATGGCAGGTTTTGCCGTTACTCCCTACTGGTTACGGCGACAGCCCGTACCAGTCCTGTGCTTCCGATGCCCTCAATTTCTATTTTATCGATTTTGAACTTTTGGAAAAACAAGGTTTGTTAAAAAAGGAGGAATATGCCGAGATCGTCTGGAGCGACGAGGAGCGCCGCATCGATTACGGACGGCAATTCGCGCATAAGGTCGAGGTCCTCAAAAAGGCGTTTGCGCGGTTTGACAGAGAGGGAAAGGATTGGATCGCCTTTCTCGAAAAGGGAAAATATGCGGATTTTGCCTTGTTCATGTCCTTGAAAACACAGTTTTCATACTCGCCCTGGACGGAATGGGTGGAGCCGTATAGAAGCTGCGAAGGCAACGGCTTGGAAGCGTATATCGCGGAGCATAAAGACGCGATCGAATTTTGGCAATTCACGCAGTATATTTTTTTGAAACAGTGGGATGCATTACACGCTTATGCAAGAGAGCGAGGCGTTTCGATCATGGGCGATATGCCTATTTACGTTTCGAACGACAGTGTGGAAACGTGGAAGCACCGTCGCGACCTCTTCATGATGGACGGGGAAGGCAATCTTTCCCTTTTGGCCGGCGTGCCGCCTGACGCCTTTTCCGAGGACGGTCAGTTCTGGGGCAATCCCGTTTACGATTGGGAGAAGATGAAAGCGGACGGTTACCGTTGGTGGAAACGTCGTATCGATTATGCTTTTACGCTGTTCGATACCGTGCGTATCGACCATTTCCGTGCGTTCGACCGTTTTTATGCGATCCCTTCGGACGCGGAGACTGCAAAGGAAGGCGAGTGGCTGGACGGTCCGAAAGCAGAGCTGTTTGCGGATTGGAACGGATATGAGATCGTGGCAGAGGATTTGGGTCTGATCGACGAGGGGGTGCGGGCGTTGTTGCATACGACCGGATATCCCGGTATGAAAATTTTCGAATTTGCCTTTGACGGCGACCCCGAAAACGAATATCTGCCTTCGAATTTCGACGATTCGAATTGTGTCGCGTATACCGGCACACATGA
>JBGVRF010000149.1:0-15239 GCA_045128175.1 Candidatus Scatosoma sp. | reverse complement strand
ACAATTCGATCATCCCTGCATAAGGCTGTGTTTTATCCGCGCAATGCGCGCCGTAATAGACCTTAAACTCGGAGAATATCTTTGCGAAATCGGGATAATTTTTTTCGCCGATCGCGCGTTCGACGAGTTTTGCGATGCCGTTACCGACGAAGGAGCAGACCTCGTCGCGAGTACGCGTTTTTAAACCGAAAACGGAAAGCGCATGGTTGGTCGCATCGGTCAGATCGTCAAGCGTATCGAGCAACGTTCCGTCCAGGTCAAACACGATCGTCTTATACATGGTATGCCCATTTTTTATTTTTCGAAAAATTTCCATAGCTTATAACACCGCCTTGATCGCCTGTACCGCACCCGCGCGATTTTCACTGTTAGTCTTGATATAGATAGATGAAACGTAGTTACGCGTCGTGCCTTCGGTAAGCTTGAGCGCGGCGGAGATCTGGCGATTGGTAAATCCCTCGTACATCATGAGCGCAATCTCGACTTCGCGGTCGGACAGTGCGAATGCGCGCATGAGCTTGATCTCTCGATCGGCGGCGACGTGTTTGGCGGCGTCGGCAATATGGCGAGCGATCTTCGCCGGCAAAATGGTATCCCCTTCATACGCATTTTTCACCGCATCGATGAGCGCACTGCTGCCGATATCTTTAAGCAGATACCCACTGGCGCCGTTATTGATAGCGTTGAGGATATAATCGCTGTCGTCAAACGTAGTGAGGATAACGACCTTGACGTCGGGATACTCCGTTTTGATACGCTGTGTGGCGACCACGCCGTTCATATTTGGCATACGGATATCCATCAACACGACGTCGGGTTGCGCGTCGCGCATTTTTTGCAACGCGTCGAAACCGTCTGTCGCCGTACCTACGACCTGCATTTTCGGATCCGTTTCCAAAACGCTCTTCAACTCCTCCGCGAGATCCGTCTGGTCGTCCGTGATCAACACTTTGATTTTCTGTTCCATGATATTCTCCTTATTTTGTTCCACGCAAGGGGTAAACGTCTGACGGCGTGGGGCGCAAGGCAAAGCCTTGCTTAAAGAGGACGGGCTACTTTCGTGGGCTCTGCCCACACCCGCAAGGAACTGAGTTCCTTGACTTCCTGACTTGGTCCAGCGGAACGCTGGTCCCTTGCCCCTTAACTAGATGAACGGTACGTTGCCGGAACGCTGGGGTGGTCGAGAGGGAGGGTGATGTGTATCTCGAACCCGTCGTCGGGCGCGCCGTCGAACCATGCCTCGCCGCCGAAGGATTTTACCCGTTCACGCATCGTCGTCAGCCCGAAACCGAGGGTAAGCCCAGTCGGGTCGATCCCCTTGCCGTTGTCGGAAAGAAGAAACGAGAGCTTCTCGCCGTCTGATTTCAACTCGAACCAAAACGCCGTCGCGCCGCCGTGGCGCAAGCCGTTGGAAACGCCTTCCTTCAACGTATTGCAAAGGAAACGATGCTTCGCCTCCGATACGGTTACGTCCTCTATCTCCGAACGAATCGTGATACCCGTTCCGTCCGTCGATTCGTGTATTACGTCTTCGAGCGCGGCCTTCAAGGTTTTGTTCCCTGCAATGCCGGATAACAAGTGTACGCTATCGCGCAGTTCTTCCAATGCGTGCTTCGCTTGCAGATTCGCGGCGATGATCTTCCCTTTCGCTTCGTCGGGATTTTTATCGATGATCAGCTTCGCCGCTTCCGTCTGCATGATCACCGTCGTCAACGAATGTCCCGCCGTATCGTGGATCTCTTTCGCGATACGCTGGCGCTCTTCCAACGCCGTTACCTCCGCAACGACCGCGTACGCCTTCTCCAGCTCGCGCTTGCTCTCGTCAAGCTTCTTCAACGTCTTGTCCAGCTTCAGATATTGACGATAAAACGCGAGTGCAATATGGGAAATAAGAAAATGCGCGCCAAGCATCAACGCCGCGCTGATACATTCCGTCAACACCGGCAACAATGTTACGTCTCCGCCTTGAATAAACAGCGTCTTAATAAAATAACTCCCTACGTATAAAGGGATACTGAACGCCAACAAAAGTATGGACGGGAGAACGTGTTTTGCGCCAATGTAAAATTCCGTCAATACCAGCATATATACAATTAAAGGATACATTCCCACCGTCGTGAACATAAAACAACAGGCGGCCGCCGCGTCGATCACGTAAAAGATCACTCTGCCCTGTTTAACGATAAACAGTTTTAATGCTTCGGACAGCGTGAGAACGGTTTCAATGGCAAGGATCGCTATCAGCATCCCCCAGCCGCCGCGCTCGGAGAAATGGTCGACATGCTGTAACACAATCAATCCTTCCATGATGACGAGAATAATAAAGATCAGCCATTTTCCCAGCTTGATAAACTGCTGTTCGTCACGGATATCGTATTTTCCGAACAGGCGAATGGAATACAGGCGGGGCTTATTGCCCTCCCAACGCTCGGCAAGCTTTTCCAGCCGCTCGTTTATATCGAGTTTTTCATGCTCCGATTTCATAGGTCACTTATCTTTCCTCTTTTGTCAACATCGTCTGTACGGAATATTTTTCGCTGATAAGCTTCATTCGTCCACTTAAATAGTAACTGTACACGCCGTCGGGCGCGTAGATGATATGGTCGCAAAGCAGAACGTTGTGAAAACTACACACCAATTGGCACTGTCTCGTCGTCTTATCGTCCGCCTCGGAAGCGCTGGCTTCACCGAAGGGGTGGTTATGTACCAACACGATGCCCGCAGGACGATTGTCTACGATCACTTTCGTCAATTCGTCCGGTTCCAAATCGACGTGGCAGATGCTTTCGCCCGAAAAGCTGTGCCGCATATATACGCGGCTTTCGTGATCGAGCAGATACACGTCAAGTTGTTCGCGCGTGGATCCCGCGTATTCGCGCTTGACAAAAGGAATAAACGACTCCGAGCCGTATTCTTTCGGGAAGTCTTGCGGTTTTCGATCCTGCATCTTTTTATAAAAATAGCCGACGGTATATAGAAAAGCGGCGACCTGATCGCCGACGCCGTCTACCCGTTTCAACTGTTCCGTGGAGGCGGAAAACATATTTTCGATACAGCCGAATTCCGCAAGCAAGCGATGCGCCAGATCGTTGGTATTTCGGCGCGGAACGGCCGCGAAGAGCAACACCTCCAACATTTCATGATCGAACAGCGTATCGCTGTCCAATTTTTGTATCATCCGCGAACGGTGTCCGTCATGCTCCGACATAAGACGCCCCCCTTTTCCTCAGTCAAGGTTATGTATTCCTCATTATTTTAACACACTTTTATATAAATGTCAAAGCGTATATCCAATCCGCTCTTTAAAAAAAATTATTTTTTTGCACATACCCCCTTATTTTGTTTACGAAATCCGTGAAATTGTGTATAATATATAGTGTACGGATATATTCGGGAACATTCTTTGACTGTTCGCGGAAAAACGACGGACTTATCCGACAACCGCAATCATGAACAAAGGTAGGAAAAACGTTATGGAACACGAGATGCACAAATATTTTAACGAGATCGTCAACTCTACCGTTGATATCTTGAAATTCGATTCTTCTATGAAACCCGCGACGGAAAGCTGTCCGTTCGGCGAGGAAGCGGCGGAATGTCTGAAATTCTTCCTCTCACTTGCGGAAGAGATGGGTTTTGAAACGCATAATTACGACAACTACGTCGGGGAAGTGGTGTTTGGCGAAGGCAAGGAATTTGCGATCCTTGCGCACTTGGACGTCGTACCCGCGGGCAGCGGATGGAACTATCCCCCTTTCGGCGGCGTGATCAACGACGAACCGTCCGAAGGCGGTGTGGGCGGCATGAAGATCTGGGGGCGCGGCGCCATGGACGACAAAGGACCTGCAATCGTTTGTCTGTACTGTTTGAAAGCACTCAAAGACGAAGGTTTCATACCCGCGCGTAAGATCAAACTGATCGTCGGCTGCAATGAAGAATGTGGTTGGAGATGTATCGAACATTATAACAAGGTGGCGCAGATGCCCGAGGAGGGCTTTACGCCGGACGCGGATTTCCCCGCGATCTATGCGGAAAAGGGCATTTTCCATTTCACCTCTTCTTTCCCTATCGCAGACGCGCCGATGACTGCGTTGAAAGCGGGTGAACGCGCGAACATGGTCTGCGATTATGCCGAAGCGATCTTGACGAAAAAAGCGGGCGGAAAGCTGGTATATTACGAAAATCCGATCGAAGGTACGACCTTCTCTTACGACAACACGACGAATATCCTGCGCGTACGCGGAAAATCGGCGCACGGTTCCACCCCCGACAAGGGCGCAAACGCGTTGCAGGCGATGCTGTATTTCTTCTCGACCTTTAACGAGGACTGCAAAAAGGCGTACGATATTCTGTTCGCGGATACGCTTGGTTTGAAGGCTCTGGAAGACGAGACGGGCGTGCTGACGATGTCACCCGACGTTGCGAGTTTTTCCAACGGCGTTTTGAAGATCACGACGGATATCCGTTTCCCTGCAACGTTGGACAATACAGCTGTTGAAAACGTGCTTCAAGCCAACGGTGTGGAATACGTTGTCGATAATTATCAGGCACCCCTCTACAACGATCCGAACGGAGCGCTGATCTCTACTTTGATGCAGGTATACAACGAAGCGACGGGCGAAAATGCAAAGCCGATCGCGATCGGCGGCGGCACGTATGCGCGCGCGTTGAAATGCGGTTGCGCGTTCGGCCCCGAAATGCAGGGCGAAGAAGCGACCATCCACCAGCCCAACGAATATATCACTTTCGATCGTATCCGTTTTATGAGCGAGCTCTATTATAACGCGTTGAAGGCTCTTTGCACGGAAACTGTTAAAGAAGCAGTCGATGAAGTAGTCGATGAGAAACCCGCGGTTCAAGGCAATAAGATCCGCGTCGCGACCGTTATCCTGCGTTACAATTATAAAAAGTAATTCGTTTTTATAAATTGAAAGACCGTCAACGGACGGTCTTTTTAGTTTAATCCTGCACTGCAAAAAATAAAGCTCCTCAACTTCCTGTTTGATAACAAAAAGAAAAATTGATTCCGAACAAAAAACAGATATACGGCCCGCGCTTGACACGAGCCGTATACCTTTAGTGAGAGAATATGAAAAAAGTTTAGTATAGTCCCCTTTCATCCTTACTTCGTATAATCTTTTGCTTGGAAAATTTTACTTCTGTACCTTTCTATTTTAATCCTGTATTGTGAAAATCGTGTGAAAATTAAGTGATAAAATAATGAAAACAGATAATTTTTCACAATTAATGAGCAAAACAAGCAAAAATTGCCGTAGCGACACGTAATCCGTCCACAGCAGAAGAAGTAATCCCGCCGGCATACCCCGCGCCTTCACCGCAAGGATACAAATGCTTTACGCCTATCGATTGCAACGTTTCGTCGCGTTCAATGCGTACGGGAGAGCTGGTGCGGGTCTCCGGCGCCGTCAATATCGCGTCCGAGACGGCGAAGCCTTTCAGTCGTCTATCCATATCCGTGATCGCGGTCTTTAAAGCGCCCGCGATTTCTTTCGGAAACACTGCGCGAAGATCGACAAAGGTCGTTCCCGCCGCATACGTCGGCAACACCTCACCGAATCCAATGCTTTCTTTATCAGCAAGAAAATCCCCGACCAGCTGCACGGGCGCGGCGTACGTACCGCCGCCCGCATAATACGCGGCGCGTTCCAATTTCCGCTGAAAACGCATACCTGCCAAGGGGGAATCGTCCTCAAGGTCTGCGCGGGTGACCTGCGCGATCAATGCGCTGTTGGCATTTTTACCGTCGCGAGCAAAATTACTCATGCCGTTCGTGACGACCCCGTTCTCTTCGCTCGTCGCGGGCATAACGTAACCGCCCGGACACATACAGAAGGTAAACGCCGCGCGGTCGCAAGCGTGCGAAACCAGCTTATAATCTGCCGCCGGAAGCTGCGAAAACGCTTTACCGTACTGTGCGAAACCGATTTTCGATTGCAGATGCTCGATACGGACGCCGACCGCAAAGTCTTTCTGCCGCATCGGCACGCCGCGGGATAAAAGCATTTCAAACGTATCCCGTGCGCTGTGCCCCACGGCGAGAACGATTGCCGATACAGGCATTTTTTCCGTTACGCGAGCAGGAGCCGAAGCGGTTACCGTTGCTTCGCAAACCTCGCCGTTTTTAATTGTGATATCCTCTAAACGGGTGTGGAACAACACCTTTCCGCCCTGTTCCAAAATATGTCGGCGGATATTCGCGACTACTTTTTTCAAATTATCGCTGCCGATATGCGGCTTATTTAACCATAATATTTCCTGCGGAGCGCCGAAACGCACGAAAAGCTGCAACACCTCGCGGTTGAGCGGACTGTGCGTTTGCGTATTCAGCTTCCCGTCCGAAAAAGTACCTGCGCCCCCTTCTCCGAACTGCACGTTCGTGTTCACGTCCAACATTCGCGTTTCAAAAAAAGAACGAACGGTCTTTTCCCGCTCCTCTACGGGCGCGCCGCGCTCAATAAGAACGGGCGTGATACCGTGATCGAGCAACCGTACCGCACAGAACAGCCCCGCGGGACCGCTTCCGACAATGAGAACGGGCTTTTCGGGCTTTTTCGCGGCGGACAGGCGTTCAAACGTCGGCTCCTTCTTTTTCTGCGGTTGCGCAGACGCATCTACCGTATAAATATAGCGAATGTTATTTTTATCCCGCGCGTCGAGGGATTTTTTCTTTATCTCGAAATATGCAGCCTTTTTTCCCAGCTTCTTTTCCACGATGGCAAGCAGGTCTTTTTCATCCTTTCCGATCGGCAATTTTATATCTGAAAACGTACGTATACTCATACCTGCCCCCTTGTTTTCTTGGTTTCAAACGTTTCGAGCGACCGAGCTCCGTTGATCGCCTCCGCGACCGTACGTGCCGAAGAATACGCCCATTGTAGATTGTAACCGCCGCATTCGCCGTCAACATCCAGCATCTCGCCCGCAAAATATACGCCCCTTGCCTTCAAGCTCTGCAAATTGCCGTCCACTTCGTCCAGTGGGATCCCGCCTTTGGTGACCTGCGCGTAATCAAACCCCAAACTGCCCGTCACCGTCAACGAAAACGCCTTGACAAGTGCCGCAGCTTTGTCTACGTCGCCTTCCGCGCGTTTCATCACCGCCCTGCCGATTTGGTTGTTGACGATGCCGCCGAGCAATTCCCCCGTCGGCTGATCGGGAAAATTCTTCTTCTTTTTCCGTAAAACCTCACGAATTTTTTCCTCGGTATATTCGGGCAAAAGATCGATCGAAAGGGTTATCCTTTCCCCTCCCATACGCCCCGTAAGAAAGGCGGAAATGCGAAACGCCGCGTCGCCCGAAACGCCGTAATCGGTAAAGATGATATCTCCCCGTTCGGTATACCTATCTCCCCCGACGTACGCCGTCAGAGCGCCGTCGTTGACGCGGATCCCCTTCAGCGTTTTCGTATGCGTCACGTCCGTTTTCAACTGCACCAAAGACGGATACAACGGGGTGACCGTATGCCCCAACGACTGCGCCAGCGTATACGCCGAACCGTCCGTTCCGAAATTTTTAGCCGCTTTTCCGCCCGCGCAGAACACGACGTTTTTCGCCTCGATCGTCTGCTTGTCATCAGGCGTTTCCACCGTCAATAAAAAGACGTTTTTCCGTCGCTCGATCGCCACGACGCGCGAACGCAAACGCACGTCCACGCCCCGCGCCGCCACAAAAAACCGTAACGCATCTGTGACCGCAGAAGCCTGCCGCCCCGCAGGATACACCCGTCCTTTCGCATCCGTTGTCAAAAGCAACCCCTTTTCCTCCAGCCATGCTTTAAACGAGGCGTTATCATATGCAAAAAGCGCGTCGTATGCGTATTTCGCCCCCGCTTTCGAGGAGAAAGTAAAGTACGCGTTTTGCAACGCTCCCTCGTGCGTAACGTTGCCCTGCCCGTTGCCCGTCGCAGAGAGTTTTCTGCCTAGACGCTCGCCACGTTCGAAAACGGTAATTTTTCCCTTTTGCGTGTTCAACGTGCAACCGAGGATAAGCCCCGCCGCGCCGCCGCCGATGATCGCTGTAAATACCTGTTCCATACGTCCATTTTACTATTTTTTTATAAGAATGTCAATTTTTTTGAAAAAACCTTAAAAAATTTTTTTCTAAGATATTGACTTTTTTGTGATTTTATATTAAAATAGTAATAGAGCGAACCCAGGGTTGCGTTTTCAGGTAAAAAAAGTTCACTTTTTTACATACTTTTTTCGGGCGGAAAGCGACCGACGGGAAAGCTGAAAAGAACGAAGGAGAAACTGTCTTGGGATTTATCGACGCAGTGATAGAATATTGTAAAAGTAACCCCGCATTGACTGCGGTGTTGATCGGATCGATGCTGCTTATGCTTTGCGCGCTCGCCGCGATCCTTTTTCTTTACGTGAAAGGCAAGCGCACGACGGTGCCGCACGACGAGAAGATCAAGGAAACAGGCGATTCCGCCGAACCGAAGGCAACGGAAACCTCAATGGCGGCAACGGACGAAAGGATTCTTGGCACGCGTGAAACGGGCTTTGAAACGGGAGGCGGTCCTGTGCCGCAGACGGAGTCTGGAAAGACAACGAAGAAAAGAAAAAACGATCCGTTGGATCAACCCATTGACGGGCTGATGGAACCGATCGACGAGGCAACGTCGAAGGAGATAAAAATCGAGACTACACCTCCCACTCCCCCTTCCGAAACGAAGCGAAAACCGACGCCGAGAACGCAAAAGGTGAAGTCGGAACCGCAAACGAAAAATACGAACATAAAAAACGCGGAAGCCGGAAAGAGTGCTGTCGCGAAAAAAAACACGAAAAAGAAAAAGATATCCAACAAGGAGGGAACCATGTTACTGGACGAATTGAAAGACATTGAAAACGAGATTGATTTTTACGAGGAGGACGAAACGGACAGAGTGGCGAGATACAGCGGGAAATGGGTCATTTGTCGCGTAGTCACCGACGATAAGGCTGCGCCCGATGAAGAAATGTATTTCTTCGAGCTGCACGCCTCCAACGGCGAAAAACTGCTGTCCAGTGAAGAATATACATCCTACAACGGCGCACTTCGCGGGATCGAAACGCATAAAGCGAATATCCTGCGTGGGAATTTCAAGATCACGTTGTCCAAGAAGGGAGATTATATCTTCAAGTTGCTCAGCGGAAAAAACCTTTTGCTTTGCATGGGCGAAAATTATCCGACAAGAGCGCGTTGCGAAAGTGCGATCGAATCAGCAAAGCGTTTCGCTAAGACCGCGATCGTGGACGAAAACATTCAAGATTACATCATCAAAGTACCCGTAGAGGACGACGGCGATATCACGCCTTTGCCCGACGGGTATAACGGGAAATGGATCATTGCCTGTCGCGAAGGCGTAGACGGCGAACAGCTGTTCTATTTCGAATTGTTTGCAAACAACGGCGAAAAGCTGCTTTCCAGCGAAGAATACACGACCTACATCGGTGCGGTAAACGGGATCCAAACGCACAAAACGAACATCAAGGAAGGCAACTTCCGCGTGTCACTGACCAAGCGTGGCGATTACATCTACAAGCTTTTGAACAAAAACGGACAGTTATTGTGTCTCGGCGAGCATTATAAAACCAAACGCCGTTGCTTAAACGCCGTCGAATCGGTAAAACGTTTTGCGGAGAAATCCCCCGTATTGGCGGATTCGAAGATCGCGCAACAATGATCGCCCTATCAAACGCAAGAACGCGACTCCAAACGGAGTCGCGTCTTTTTATATGCAAGTAAAAACGGACCTTATCAACGCCATATAGACGAAGATAAGATCCGTTTACGTTGCCGCGAGGCTTAGTCCGCGCGTCTGTCTCTGAACAACAGCGCTCCGCCGGTAATGAACGGCGAAAGGATCAGCCACAACGCCGCAAGCGCGATCAACGAATAGACAATGATCGAACCTGCCGAACGCGCGCCGTTGAAAATCGAGGATACAAGGTTAAAATCAAAGAACCCGAACAAACCCCAATTCAATGCGCCGAGGATTACCAAAATATAAGAAATGATATTGATGATACGCATAATCGTTCCCTCCTGCAAGCAGTATGTCACAGCATCGAAATTTTATGCGTTTTCTTTTTTTATTTTAAGCTCTGTTACAATCAACGGCTGATTAGCGACAGAGCCCTTATTTTATAAAACGCGCCCGCGAGGTTTCCTCAATCGAAAAACGCCAGCAGATCCGCATAGACCTGCTCGTTTTCCATTTCGTTGAGCAGTTCGTGACGAAGTCCGTGATAGAGCTTTCCGCTTACGTTTTTATAGCCCACTTCCCGTAAAAAACCGATTGCCTTCAGCCATTGGTCCTCGCTTCCGATCACCGCGTCGTCGCTACCTGCGATAAAACGAATGGGAAGCTCGACGTTTTGCAACCGATAGCCCTTTTTCGTATACGTGCGTTTCATCAGCTTGAACAGATTTTCAAAGCCGTTACAGGTAAAGGTAAAATTACTTTTGGGATTGGTTTGAAATTCTTGAATATTTTCACGGTTGTGACTGAGCCATGCGTCCTTGCCTTCGTTCGGGAAATTTTCGTCCCCTTTGCCAGTGGAAAGGTAGGCCAACATTTTACTTGTGTGCCGCGCGCCGCGGAAGAGGCGGACGGTCTTTTCCAGCCCGATCGCCACGCCCGCCAGCGGGTTTTCACTGGGCGAGCCGCAAACGACCAATTTGTCGATCTTTACATCATATTCACGAAGATAGCAACGCACGACCATAGAGCCCATACTGTGCCCGAACAGAAATACTTTCAGCCCTGGGTATCGGGTCTTGAGATATTCGGTCACCTGCGCGGCGTCATCTACGATCGCCACGCCGTCATAATCGCCGAAAAAACCGCGAGGTTCATTTGGCAACACGCTGTCGCCGTGACCGCGCTGGTCGTGGCAGACGGCAATGTAACCGTGTTCGGCAAGGAATTGCATAAACGGAAAATAGCGTTCTTTGTACTCGCACATACCGTGGACGATCTGGACGATCGCCTTTTTTTCGCCATGCGGCTCGATAAGTGCGCCTTGTAATGCGAGTCCGTCGAAATCGGATATAATTGTAAAAGTTTTTGTTTTCATGGTTTTCCCCTTTTATAGTGAATTGACGGCTACGCCGTCGTAAATTGGCAACCTTTTTTTTCACATTCGCTCAACACCTTTTCCTCCAAAGGGAAGACTTTCCGCCACTACATTTTTACAACAGCCGCAATGACCAACGCAGTTGTCAATTCATGCGCACTTCGGGCGCAATTCGCGACCGTAGGTCAATTCGCTGCGTAGCAAATACGTCGCTTTACGTAAAACGGCGGAGATACGAGCAAGACAAGGAAAGCGCGGCTTTCTCGACGGGAGCGTACTGAAACGTACGTGACCGAGAGAAAACGCAAGCTTGACACAGTATTGCGACGCAGATACGTCGCTTTACTCGGTGCGGAGAGCGACCACGGGATCTTTCTTCGCCGCCGCCTGCGCGGGGATCAGACCGCTGATAAGGGTCAACGTGATACTGATGACGACCATGATAAAAGCGGACAGAAGGGGCAGATCCGCCAAAGTCGAGATTCCCGTCAAAGCACCCAAAAGGGCGTTTACGCCGAAAGAAAGCAAATACGTTACGATAACTCCGAATAAACCGGAAGCAAGCCCTATGATGAAGGTTTCCGCATTGAACAGGTTTTTGATATCCTTCTTTCGGGCGCCCAACGAACGCAACACGCCGATCTCTTTCGTTCGTTCCACGACCGAAACGTAGGTGATGATCCCGATCATAACCGACGAAACGACCAGTGAGATGGCCGTGAATGCGACCAACACGTACGTGACAGCGTTCAACATCGTCTGCACCATACCCATCATTAACCCGACCCTATCGGTGTAACGCACCTGTTTGGCCTCCTCGTCTGCGTAACGCGTATTCCATGCGTCCAGATGCGCCATCAAGCCTTCTTTCGCTTCGAAATTGGTCGTATAAATACTGATAGCACTGATCACGTCGCTTGCCCCTAACGTCTGCAATGCCGCCGTTTCATCGTAGAGAATATACAGCGCCCCGCCGGGCATTGCGTAATAGTGCGACTTCACCGTTTCCGCCGCCGGTTTGTTGGCGATCAGTACGCCGCCGCTGAACCCCATAGACGAAGCGGAGTCCGAACCGGAAGGCAAAAACGCGCTTTCCTCCGTAATATACCGCGCCACTGCGGAATCTTTATTCCGTTCGATATAATCCAGCACCAGCTTTTCCGTAACGTTGAGCCCGGAGGAAAGACAGCCGTAAGTGAGTCCCTCTTTAAGACGAAGGATACCCGTTATCTTGATAGGGATCCCGTCCTCGTTTACCTCCAGCGAAGCGCGCTTGCCCGAATAATCGTATGCATACGCGCTGTTTGCGTCTGCCTTCTTATATACGACGTCGTTGTCATAAAGCACGTATTCTTTATCGAAGATCGACCGGAAATCGATTAGCATATCCTCTACCTTTTCGCCGTTTTCATTGAACAGACCGAGGAAATCCTCTTCGGAAATAAATCCTAACTGTGCCAACGTAAGGTCGGTCATGTCGTTATTGCCGCCAATGACCAGCACCGCTTCGTTCGAAGAAGTCGGAAAACCCGTCGCGCTATTCGCGCTTTTTGCGATTATATCATACTGCGATAAAACGTATTCGCCATAGCGTTCGTCCGAAAGATCTGCCGTACCGGGCATTTTGCCGTATACGCTACCCAGATAATCGACAAGATAGGCAAGCTGCGCATATTTCACATCCTGCTTGCTCAATTCGGATTTATAAAACTCTTTCAAAGTCGCAAGAGACATATACTGCGTCATCACGGGGTAGCCTTCTTCCCCCTCGACGCCCGTTTCCACTCGGGTAAACAGGTTGTTGGAAAGGGTCGTACCGTAGCTGTATTGAATGGCGGAATACAGGCTCTTATCCATGGATTCGAGATACGCGGCATATTCGGGAGAAAGATCGTTGGAGACCTGCATACCCTGCGCAATGTTCGTCAAAAAGGAATTCACGTAAACTTTATTGTCCAGCTGAGAAAGATCAGGCATATCCGTTGCCGAGCTCATTCCCGTAATGATGGCGGTCATATCCAGCGTCGTTTCCGTAACCTCGATGGGATAGTAAGACAACATATCCTCTTCGGTTTTCAGAATATAGCCGTTGAAACCGTTAGAAAGAGCCAACACCAAACATACGCTGATGATACCAATGCTGCCCGCAACCGAAGTCACGATCGTCCGACCTCGTTTGGAAGCAAGGTTGCGCGCGCTGAGCCCCAACGAAGTCTTGAAGGACATCGACGATCTTTCGCGGCGTTTTTTCTCCTTGCGGCGGTTCGCGGCGTTTGCCTTGAACGATGCCCAGCGTTCGGAGAACGAACGCTTGCCGCTTTCTGCTCCTTCTGCCGTCGCGAGTGCTTCTGCTTCCGCCCGTTCCGGTTCTACCGTCTCCGCCGCGTTTTCTTCCTCGGCTTCCTCTTCTACGTCGTAAGGGTTGGAGTCGGAAACGACCAAACCGTCTTGAAGCCGAACGATACGGGTGGAATATTCCTCCGCGAGCTCGGGGTTGTGCGTGACCATGATGACGAGGCGTTCGCCTGCGATCTCGCGGATCAGGTCCATGATCTGTACGCTGGTCGCGGTATCTAACGCGCCCGTAGGCTCGTCAGCGAGCAATATTTCGGGATTGTTGACCAAAGCGCGCGCGATTGCCACACGTTGCATTTGACCGCCCGAAAGCTGATTGGGGCGCTTATTGAATTCGTTTGCGAGTCCTACGCGGACGAGCGCTTCCTCCGCGCGTCTTCTTCGTTCCTCTTTGGAAATGCCTGCGATCGTTAGCGCCAACTCGACGTTGCCCAGGACCGTTTGATGCGGAATGAGATTATACGATTGAAACACGAATCCGATACGGTGGTTTCTGTATACGTCCCAATCCCGATCCTTATAATCTTTCGTGGACACGCCGCAAATGACGAGATCCCCTGAAGTATAATGATCCAAGCCGCCGATAATATTCAAAAGAGTCGTTTTTCCGCAACCGGACTGTCCGAGAATGGATACAAACTCGTTGCGACGAAACCGCAGGTTGATCCCTTTAAGAGCAGGCACGACGTACCCCGCCGTCTGATAATCCTTTTTGATGTCTTTTAACTGCAACATAACACGTTCTCCATATTTGCCATTGTATATCTATTCCGATCTTTCGGTTTTTTTACGTTTTTTGCCCCCGATTTCTTTAAAATCCCCCACAGGGTATTTTTCTTCCCTTAAAAAGAAAGAAAGCGGGAAAAAAAACCCGCCCTCTTTTATTGTTTTTTGATTATGCTTGTTATTTTCTTCTCGAAAATCTCAAAGCCTCGCCGTTCGCTCTTTCCTTATCGATAACTTCTACAAATTCGTCGAAAAGCTTGCACATCTGATTGAAATTATCCTCACCAAAGTTTTTAACGACTTTACCGATAAACTCCGCGCTGCTCTTAAGATCTTCGCCGTATGCGTCCATCGCCGCTTCCGTAACCTCAATGTACGCAATCTTTCTGTCCACGTCGTCCGCAACGCGTTCCACAACGCCTTGCGCCTCCAAACGATTGACGATCTGCGATACCGCCGAACGGGTGATACCAAGCAATTTTGCCAGCTGTGTGGAAATAAGTCGATTTCCTTCATACTTTGCGGTGATGATCTCGCTGAGCAAGCGCAACTCGGTATTGTTGAACTGAGTATCTCTGTCGGAAATGACGATGCTCTCACGTTTTTTTAAAATCGAAAATACCATACCCAAATATTTTTCGTTTTTACTTACCTTTTTTACCGCAGGCGCGCTTTTCTGTTTGGTTGCCATAAATTTACCTCTTCCATTTTGTTTGTATTCTTTTGTGGGTAATTCCTAATTTACCCAACTATTTATAGTATAGCTGTTTCTCCGCCGCTTGTCAAGCGATTGAAGGGAAATTTTTCAAGAAAATCCCCCCTACCCGCTTTTAATTTGCCTTTTCGCGCCCTTGAAGCCCGTGACGGCGGAGAGGGCGTTTCCGCTGCCCGAGAAAGCGCGCGATAAAGATTCTTTCGGCATTGAAAACGGCTACGTCTTCCGTTCGTACGTTTCCTCTTTCTTTTTTTCTGATTATAACACGTGATTGTGAAAGGAAATACAGCATTTTGTGAAAAAATGGTAATTTTTTTAAATATTTTCCGTAACCGCTTGTCAAATGCGCAGGAAAGTGT
>JBGVRF010000148.1:0-17473 GCA_045128175.1 Candidatus Scatosoma sp. | reverse complement strand
TATAAACAAGCTTCGCTTGCGCTGATACGCCTTCGGCGTTGACGGCTTCGCCGTGATAAACGCAAAACTACGTTTTGCTTTCTTGGGGCTTTCTTCGTGGGCTCTGCCCACACCCGCAAGGAACTGAGTTCCTTGACTTCCAATCGGAGTCAAGAGGCATTGCCTCTTGTGGGGTGCAGGGGCAACGCCCCGTATACCGTACTCTTTATAAGCAAGCTCTGCTTGCGCTGATACGCCTTCGGCGTTACTCGCTTCGCGAGACAAAACGCAAGGCAAAACCTTGCTAATAAACGTCCGAAATATTATGGAGCTCCGATCCATACCACGGCAAGGGCTTCCGCCCCTGCACCTTGACAAGGAACTGAGTTCCTTGACTTCCAGACTTGGTCCAGCGGAACGCTGGCTGACCTCTAAACAGGAGAAATAAACGATCATGGCAAAAAAAGAAACCAGCCCGGAATTAACCGAGGAATTTAAAAAGACCCTCGCGATGACGAAAATGCTCGACATCGAGGTGGACGACGAGCTGAAACGCTCGTTCATCGCCTACGCGATGGCGGTAAACAAATCCCGCGCAATCCCCGACGTTCGCGACGGCTTGAAACCCGTACACAGAAGAATTCTCTATTCCATGCACGAAATGGGGCTTTATAACGATAAGGCGTATCGTAAATGCGCCCGTATCGTCGGTGATTGCATGGGTAAATTCCACCCCCACGGCGACAGCTCCGTTTACGACGCGCTCGTTCGTCTTGCGCAAGAATTTACCATCAGCTTCCCGCTCGTAGACGGCCACGGGAACTTCGGGTCCGTAGACGGCGACAGCGCGGCGGCTATGCGTTACACCGAAGCACGTCTTACCAAGCTCGCGGCGGAAATGCTGCGCGACCTGGATAAGGAAACGGTAGACTTCATCCCCAACTTCGACGGAAGCGAGGAAGAACCCACCGTTCTGCCTGCAAGATATCCCAACCTTCTCGTCAACGGCTCGGACGGGATCGCCGTCGGTATGGCGACGAATATCCCGCCCCATAACCTCGCGGAGGTCATTTCCGGTACGATCGCCATGATCGATAACCCCGATATCACCGTGGACGAGCTGATGGAATACATCCCCGCGCCCGACTTCCCTACGGGTGGCGTGATCATGGGCAGAAGCGGCATCAAAAACGCCTACCGCACCGGTCAGGGCCGTATCGTTATCCGTTCGAAATGCGAGATCGAGGAATACGGCTCGGGCAATAACGTCCGTTCGCGTATCATCGTCACGGAGATTCCCTATCAGGTCAATAAGGCGATGCTGATCAAAACAATCGCGGACATGGTGCGCGACAAACGCCTCGAAGGTATCTCCGATATCCGCGACGAATCCGACCGCGACGGTATGCGTATCGTCATCGAAATCAAAAAGGACGCCAACGCGCAGGTTGTTTTGAATACGCTGTATAAAAAGACCAAGCTTCAATCCTCCGACGGGATCATCTTACTTGCACTCGTCGAAAACGGTACCGAGCCGAAAACGCTCAACCTCCGCGAGATCTTGCATTATTATCTCGAGCATCAGAAAGACGTCATCACGCGCAGAACGAAATACGACCTCAATAAAACGGAGGAACGCGCGCACATCGTGGCGGGACTCGTACTTGCTTTGGCAAACGTGGACGAAGTCATTCGTATCATCAAAGCTTCCGCGGATAAAAACGCCGCGATCGTCGGTCTGACGACGGCGTTCGAGCTGGACGAGCGTCAAGCGAACGCGATCCTCGAAATGCGCTTGCAAAGACTCACCTCTTTGGAAGTGGAAAAGCTGAAAGAGGAATTGGACGCGCTCAACGCGACGATCGCCGATCTCAAAGACATTCTTGCAAACGAATGGCGAGTTATGGACATCATCAAAACCGATCTTATCGAGATCAAAGACAAATACCCCTCGCCGAGAAAGACGGAGATCTCCGTCGATTACGGCAACATCGAAGACGAAGACCTCATCGATAAAGAGGACGTAGTCATCTCGATCACCCATTCGGGATATATCAAACGTTTGCCTGTGACCGAATATAAGGCGCAGGGCAGAGGCGGAAAGGGCATCACCGCGCACAGACCTAAGGACGAGGATTACGTAGAGAAGATGTTCGTATGCTGCACGCACGATCCTATCCTGCTGTTCTCGTCGAAAGGCAAGGTGTATTCGATCAAGGGCTACGAGATCCCCGAAGCCAACCGTACGGCGCGCGGCAGAGCCGTCGTCAATATCGTGCAGCTCGATCCGGGTGAAAAGATCGAAACGGTACTGCCCGTTTTGGAAAACGGTACGGGCTATCTCGTGATGGCGACCGAAAAGGGTCTGATCAAGAAAACGGCGACGAAGGAATTCGACCGTATCCCGAAAAACGGCAAGATCGCGATCAAACTGCAAGAGGACGATCGCCTGATTGCGGTGCGCTTCACAACGGGCGAAAACGAGATACTGCTCGCTTCCCGCTCAGGGAAATGTATCCGTTTCAACGAAGGGGACGTACGGCCGACGGGCAGAGGCTCGCAAGGCGTACGCGGCATGATGCTGACAAGCGAGGATATTCTCGTGGATATGCTGATCGTCGATCCCGAACTCGATCTGTTCACCTTGACGTCTTTAGGCTACGGCAAGCGCTCGAAGATAGACGATTATCGTTTGCAGAGCCGTGGCGGTAAGGGTATCAAAGCGGGCGTGTTCAACGAAAAGACGGGGTATCTCGTCAACATGAAGCCCGTGACGGACGAAAACGATATTATGATCATCACGACGGGCGGCACGATCATCCGTATGCACGCAGACACGATCAGTTGTATCGGCAGAGCGACGCGCGGCGTAAGAGTCATGAACGTAAAAGACAGTCTTGTCGCGACGGTGGACATCACCGAACGTGATGACGAAGCGGAAACGCAAGCGCCCGAAGAAACGGCAGCTGATCTCAGCCCCGAAGAATTGGCGGAAGGTATGGAACCGGAAACGGAAGAAACCGAAGAGGTGGTTTTAGACGACGAGGTCTTGAACGAACCTACAAACGATGAAGAATAAGCAAAAAGCCTGCGAATGATCGCAGGCTTTTTTGATGTGCCTTGAATTGCTTTGCAATTCGTTAAAGTTGTTATTTTTATGCGGCAAGCAAGGCTTCCCCAAAAAAATTCGATTTAATCAGTGTTTACTCGAAGGGGAAGGCTTTCTCATCATTACATCAAAATAACACTTCAACGCATACCTGGTGTAGGCAATTCATAAAAATTAAAAACCAGAATATCAATAAACTTTCGGGTTTTTACGTGACAACAGTATAAAAATCAATAATCGCAAAGTCCCAAAATATAATCAGCACTTACGTCAAGTAGCTTGCACAGCTTTGCAAGGGTGTCCAGCGCAGGAAAAATATTCTGCTTCATATATTTGGAAACGGTCTGTGGGGAAACGTTGATGCTTTTTGCTATTTCTTTCTGTGAAAGCGTAGAATGTCGGATACTTTCTCTCAATCGTTTTTGAATTTGTTCTAAGTCCATTTTTTATTTTTCTCTCTAATTATTCTTGAAAAAATTATCGCATAATATGCGATTTTTTACTTAACAATCGTATATTAGGTGATGTATAATATAAACAATCGTTGTTGATCCATATACGTAAAAATACACCTCGGCGGCTTGATCGGTCACCGAGGTGTTTTATTTTTACTATGATTTATTATAGAGATACATTCGACTACTCGGCTTCGCTACTCCGCTCAACAGGACGGGGTATTGTTATACCGACTGCAGACCAACGGTCTGCAATTCACAAAAGCTTGACTTTCTTTTCACGCTTTTGAAGAACGCAATTCACGGAAACGGAACGTTGCCAATTCACTTAAAAGGAGGCACCCAGGTATGCGATGAACGTAAAAAAAGAGCCTCCGACGAAAGTCGAAGGCTTGTCTTTTTTAATTTTCTCGGACGCTCCGAAACGATTAAAGTTCTGCGAAGTATTTGATCGTTCTAACCATCTGGCTGGTGTAGGAGTTTTCGTTGTCATACCAGGAAACGACCTTAACAAGCGTCGTGCCGTCGCCCATAGGCATGCACTTCGTCTGCGTAGCGTCGAACAACGAACCGTACGTGATACCGATGATATCGGAGGAAACGAGTTCTTCTTCCGTATAACCGAAGGAAGCGGAAGCAGCCGCTTTCATCGCTGCGTTTACGGTAGCCGCATCAACTTCGCCTTCGCAGATTGCAACGAGCTGCGTAAGCGAACCGGTGGGAACGGGTACACGCTGTGCGCAACCATCAAGCACGCCGTTAAGTTCGGGGATAACAAGACCGATCGCTTTTGCCGCGCCCGTGGAGTTGGGAACGATGTTTGCAGCAGCCGCGCGAGCACGACGAAGGTCGCCTTTTCTGTGAGGTCCGTCAAGAACCATCTGGTCGCCCGTATAAGCGTGGATCGTGGTCATATAACCTTTCTTGATCTTGGAAAGCTTGTTAAGGGTGTTTGCCATAGGAGCAAGGCAGTTGGTGGTGCAGGACGCTGCGGAGATGATGGTATCGTTCTTCGTCAGAGTCTTTTCGTTTACGCTGTAAACGATGGTAGGAAGGTCGTTGCCTGCGGGAGCGGAAATAACGACTTTCTTTGCGCCTGCTTTAAGGTGCGCTTCGCTCTTTGCTTTGGAAGTATAGAAACCGGTACATTCGAGAACAACGTCAACGTTGTATTCGCCCCAAGGGCAGTTAGCAGCGTCTTTTTCAGCGTAGATCTTGATGGTCTTGCCGTTTACGGTGATGGTACCTGCTTCGTCGTCAGCGGTCACGGTTTCGCAGTATTTATATCTGCCCTGCGCCGTGTCGTATTTCAAAAGGTGCGCGAGCATTGAAGGGCTGGTAAGGTCGTTGATAGCGACTACTTCATAGCCTTCTGCGTCGAACATCTGTCTGAAAGCAAGACGGCCGATACGGCCGAAACCGTTGATTGCAACTTTTACGTTTGCCATAATAGAGTTCCTCCAATTATATGAAAATTATTTTTTGTGTCCGTATTTCGAAGAACAATTATTTCCAATTTTGGAAATCCGTTCTTTTCCAAATACTATTTTACCATACTTTTTGCAATTCGTCAATAATTTTGAGCATTTATCAGAAAAATTATTTCGATTATTCTCTCTTATTTCACGTCTATAATTATATATACCGCAAAAGAGGGGATATTAAACAAGACGAGGTTTTACGATCTATCGAACGACGGAGCAATCCAAGCAAAGCTTGCTTCTTTGGGGCTTGCTTTCGTGGGCTCCGCCCACACCCGCCAAAGGCTTCCGCCTCTGGACTCTGACAAGGAACTGAGTTCCTTGACCTCCAGCACGATACAGTATAAAAAACGTTCTGAAAAGCAACATAGCTCGGTGAGGACAAAGCTCTTTTCCTCATCAACGAGAGATAGAAAAGTCTAGATCCAACGGTACGTTGGTCCAGCTGGCCCTTGGTCACAACGGTTGTTTGCGTTCCTTGCCTTGGCCGCGGGGATACCTCGGGGACGTGGGCTTGACCTTTTCAATCACCGCCAAAACCCGCTCGCCATAACCTTCGGGCAGTTCGTATCCGAACACCGCTTTTTTCTTCCCGCCCAATACCTTGTACGCGCTCTCCGCTTCATCGATCTCCGTCACGTCGCCGCTCTTGTACGCCACGAACGCCCCGCCAACCTTGACAAAGGGCAGACAATATTCCGTCAACGTGTTCATGCGCGCTACCGCGCGCGCCGTCGCATAATCGTATTTTTCCCGAAATTTGTCCACTTTTGCCGCTTCTTCCGCGCGTAAGTTATAAATATTCACTCCCGTAAGCCCGAAGTTATCCACAACCGCGTGCAAAAATTCGCATTTTTTCCCCACGCTTTCGAACAAATCGAAAGAAAGATCGGGTCGGATCAGCTTCAAAACCATCGACGGAAAGCCCGCGCCCGAACCAATCTCCGCTACGTGCGCGCCTTTTTTGAAAAGATCCGCGCCTGCCGCGCTGTCAAGAAAATGCTTATAATACATATCCTTTTCTTCCAATATCGTCGTGAGGTTATATCTTTGGTTGTATTCGAGCAAAAGCGCGCGGAATTTCTCGAATTTTTCACGGTTTTCGCCCATGATCTCCCTTTCGTAGATCTTGTTGATATCTCGTATTTCCATAGTGCTTTCATTATAACACGCTTTCGACAAAATAGCAATCCTTTTTACGTGTTCCGCGCCCTTTTCTCCTCACGATTTTTCATTTTTTTCAAAGTTGTCCACCTATATGTAGATAAAGTTATCCACAGTGTGGATAACTTATGTGGATAACTTATAAATTTTGATATTTATTATATTTTTATGAATAAAAATGCAAAACATTTAAAGGATACGTATCAAAAGAATCCACATTTCCACAAAGTATCCACAATTTCATCCACAGAAAAAAAGGGAGTTATCCACGCGGGTATGTGGATAAAGAAAATCAGGAAACAAAAGGGAAAGAGGGGAAAAAAGAGGGGTTGTCCACAATTCCACAGTCTATAATAATATTACTAATAATAAAAAATATAATATAACTAAGATAGGGAGGACGGGGTCAGCGCCGGCGTGCCGTCAAACCAAATCCGGAAGTTACGGAACTGAGTTTCTTGACCTCCAAACTGGAGTCAAGAGGCATGGCCTCTTGCGGGAGGTTGAGGGCAGAGCCCTCGCATATTATGCCTTAATAAGCAAACTTTGTTTGCGCTGATACGACTTCGGCGTTGACGACTTCGCCGTGATAAGCGCAAAACTGCGTTTTGCTTTCTTGGGCCCTGTTTTCGAAAAGAGCACAGGAAAAAATAGGATACAACCAAACGTTGCTTGACAGAAAGGAGGATTTGTGTTATACTTATTCCGCATATAAATAAGGAGTATACATTTAATATGAAATTTGTATTTGCAGACGGGGAAAAACTCGGCGTGTATACCGACGGGAAAACAGAGCTGTTCGAAAGCTCGTACATAACCCGCTTCCGTGAAAATACCATTCGAGGCAAAAAAAATAAAGAATGGAAAAAATCCACCGACAGAATGATGTACGACGATTACTTCGACGCCGACCGATTCGGTGAGGACGGCGTCAGCGCGGTTATCCACGCCGTCGCGCTCACGACTGTGGATAACAACTTTCTTTACGCCTTTTCCGTCAACGAGACTTCGGGCGTTTATTACAAATTCACCGACGACGAGGCAAAAACGGAGGCGCATGCCCTGTCCTCCAACGACGTCGATTTCGTTTCTTTGACTACTTGCGAGGACGGCAGTATCCTCGGCGCGGCGCAAACGGACGAATACACCGCCAGAATTGCCGTTTTTTCGCGCGACGGCGGAGATTATAAATGTTTGACCGGCGGCGATTCTTTCGACGAAAATCCCTATTTTGACGGCCGTGGAAACATTCTTTTTAATTCGTATGCGATCGGGCGCGACGGCATGGGCGCGTTTGTCAGATATATGCCTTCGGAGATCTATCGGCTGAACCCGCGCACGTTGCAACTGGATACGCCCGTGTCCGATCCCGCGTATTCCTTTATCAAGCCGATGACGGATAAGGCGGGGGATCTGTTTTGTATCCGAAAGCCGGGGACGGACAAGGAAAAGAAAAATCCGCTGATCGAGATATTGCTGATTCCCGTACGTATCGTGCAGGCGATTGTCGGATTCATTTCCACGTTCGTGATGTGTTTTTCGGGGAAACCGCTGGTTGACGGAAACGGCAAAGGCCGTACGACGGGAGATGGCAGCGCCGCGAAAAACGGACCGAACAGAAAGGTCGTTATCCACAATCAGATCCTGAATGTGGAAAAGGAAATGAAAAAGAACTCCAAGAGCAAAACGGAGGATTACGGGTTTATTCCGCGTAGCTGGAAGCTGGTGAAGCTGAAGGGAGACAACGACGATTTTTCGGACGGGAGTTTTGATAAATCGAGTGCGGAAGAGCTTGCTTCGGGCGTCGGGGATTTTTGTATCGTCAACGACAATGGCGAAGAGAAGCTGGTATATACGAACGGGCGGCATATTTTCGAGTTGCGTAACGAAAACGGGGCGTGGAAGCGGAAGAAACTGCTGGATACCGAGTTTTGTCTGCGAATCGGTTCGATCGTGCGCTGCGCGGGAAAGGATAACGATAACGACGATCTGTTTGAGAGGCTGTAAGTAGGGGGCAGGTATTTGATGATCGATGAAAACGACAAAAAAAACACGATCGAATTGGGCGAGTTCGAAGTGCTCGAAGATATGCTGATCGACGGGCTGAAGATCGTACAGGATACGCGGTTGTATCGGTTTACGTCCGATTCGGTTTTGCTTTCCCGATTCGCGCGGCCCAAAAAGAAAGACGTCGTGGCGGATTTTTGCGCGGGGAGCGGGATTGTTGCTTTTCATTTTTATGCCTTGCACAAATCGAAATATCCCGAGACGTCGTTTACGCTGTTTGAAATGCAACCTGAATTGTCCGCGTTGTCGGTGAAAACGGCAGAATACAACGGGTTTGAGAATTTTTCTTTTGTGTGCG
This sequence comes from Candidatus Scatosoma sp., assembly GCA_045128175.1. GTDB lineage: Bacteria > Bacillota > Clostridia > Christensenellales > Borkfalkiaceae > Scatosoma. The sequence goes on along the minus strand of JBGVRF010000148.1, from coordinate 8,920 downwards.
GAAGATTACAGGATATCCCCAAGGAATACAACGAAAAATTTTCGCTGATCCTCTGCAATCCCCCGTACGAAAGGGCGGAAACGGGATTTGACAACGATGACGAAAAAAAGGCGATCTGTCGGAAAGAGCTCACGATCACCTTGACGGATATCGCGAAAGCGGCAAGGTTCGCTTTGAAATTCGGTGGGCGACTTTGTATGTTGCACCGCGCCGACCGTCTGGTAGAGGTATGTTACACGTTACGCGAAGCCGATTTGGAAGTAAAAAAAATTCAATTCGTGGGGGGCAGGGTTGCGTCGAAGCCGTATTTGGTTATGGTAGAAGCGCTCAAAGGCGGCAAGCCGAGCTGTGAGATTTTGCCCACGATATGGAATGAGTAAAGTTTTACGCCTTCCCGTCTTGGAGTCAAGAGGCATAGCCTCTTGCGGGAGGTTGAGGGCAGAGCCCTCGCATACTTGCCTTGATAAGCAAACTTTGTTTGCGCTGTACGCCTTCGGCGTAGACGGCTCCGCCGTGATAAACGCAAAACTGCGTTTTGCTTTCTTGGGACTTGTTTTCGTGGGCTCCGCCTACACCCGCAAGGGACAACGTCCCTTGACCCTTAACTTGGTCCAGCGGAACGCTGGCGAAACGGAGAGATAGAAAAGACATGATGCAACGGAACGTTGCCGTTTGGAGGAGAACATTATGGTCAGTTTTGTTGCCACGCCGATCGGGAACCTCAAAGATATTACTCTTCGCGCTTTGGAAACCTTGCGCGAGGCGGACGTGATCTTTTGCGAGGATACGCGGCATACCATTAAGCTTTTGAATGCTTATGAAATTAAAAAGCCGCTCTATGCATGCCATAAATTCAACGAAACGGAGGCCGCGGGGAAGATACTCGAGGCGTCTCGTCGCGGCGAGAAAGTCGTCGTCGTGTCCGACGCGGGTACTCCTGTCGTGTCCGATCCCGGCAACACCGTCTGCAAGATCTTGCGCGAAGCGGGGGAGCCTTATACGTTGATTCCCGGCGCCAGCGCGTTCGTTGCAGCGTTGGTTTTGTCGGCTTTGCCTGCCGACAGGTTCGCGTTTATCGGTTTTTTGCCTGCGAAAAACAGCGAGAAAAAATCGGTTTTGGAAAAATATAAGGACGTCGATCTGACACTGGCTTTTCACAGCGCGCCGCAGGACGTGGACAAAGATATCAAGGCAATGTATGAGGTTTTTGGCAATCGCAGAGCCGCAAGTGTGCGAGAGATTACCAAGATCCACGAAGAAGCTGTCAATTTCCAACTCGCTGACGGCTTGCCCGGGGCGGAACGACGCGGAGAATACGTGCTCCTCGTCGAGGGCGCGGGAGAACAGGAGTCGCCTTTGAACGCCCTATCCGAAGTGGAACACATCAAGCATTATATGGCGGCAGGTCTGGATAAAAAAGAAGCGTTAAAGCGCGCGGCGAAGGATCGCGGCGTTTCGAAATCGGAATTGTATCCCTTTGCGATCGATTTGTAAAAAAGTACGTTCAACGCATACCTGGGTGTCACGTAACGGTTGTTTTACGGCGGAATCAATTCATGTCGAAAAACGGCGATACCAGGTATTTGTTGAAATTTCAAATCCCATACCGGATATGCGTTTATTATACGGTTTTAATCCAAAGAAAAACGAATGATATTTCTGTATTCTTCCGTGTTAAACGCTCTGTTCTTCAATTCGCATTGTATTTTGTACAGGTCCTCCAGCATAAACCAAAAAGTTCGTTGGTTAAATCCCTCTAAATTGTTCATATAATATAAGATCCAAAAATCCTGTTTGATGATGTTGGTAGCTGTTTTTAATAATTCCTCTTTACGTTGTATCAACTCTTCTTTTCTCCTTTTTGAGCCTCGCTGTTTTTAAAGAAACGTTGAAAGAAAAACGAGAAAGTTCAAGAAGGAGTTTGGCACAACTTGCGGAATTTTACGGTATTACGGTAGATGAATTGTTAGGTAGAAGCTAAAGCCGAAATTTGTAAGGCGGGCAGCTTTTCCGCACTCGCTTACATGAATAAGGAAAAAAGAATTCCTTCAATTAAAAAAATAAAATTTTGGGTAATAATATATAATAGGAGAAAAAAATTATGTATTATTATTGCATATCGTTGATCATTATACTTGTATGTGCGGGGTTGGGCGCGAGCGCAAGCGCGAAGGTCCGTTCCGCCTACAAAACCTACGGCGCAATGCCTACTCGTTCGCGTATGACCGGATACGATACGGCGACCCGACTTTTGCGTGAGAATGACGCGCGTGACATCTCCGTCGGCAGAGTCCGCGGTTCGCTGACCGATCATTATCACCCAACGAAAAAACTTGTCAATCTTTCCGAAAGTGTATACGGGGACGATTCTATTGCGTCCGTTGCGGTTGCGGCGCATGAGATCGGGCACGTAATGCAGAAAAAAGAGGGGTATTCTCTTTATAAGTTGCGTACCGTTTTGGTGCCGATCACTAATTTCGGCAGCAGATTGGCGATGCCGTTGGTGCTGGTTGGGTTGATTCTTGATCTGTTCGTGTACGCTACGCATACCTCGAATATAGGTTATTACGTTGCGCTTGTGGGGGTGGCACTGTACGGGTTGTCTACGCTGTTCACGCTGGTGACGTTGCCGGTCGAATACGACGCCAGCCGTCGCGCAAAAAAGATGCTGGTGGAAGAGGGGATCCTGACCAAGGAAGAATTGCCTTACGCAAGCAAAATGCTTAGCGCTGCCGCGCAGACCTACGTCGCGTCCCTTTTGTCCTCGTTGTTGTATTTTTTGAGGTTTTTGATGTGGGTGCTTTTGCTTTTCGGACGTCGCGGAAGAAGAAATTGAATAATCTTCAACGCATACCTGGGTGCCTCCAATTGGTGACGATATAGAGCCGAAGTCTTTTTCGGTGATATAAAATTCTAAGATAAAAACGGATATCTATCCGGTTACGGAGATTTATCCGGTGAAAGGAGTATAAAAAATGAATACGATCAAATTCGAAAACAAAGGCGGCATCAAAATGATCGCGCATCGCGGCTTGTCGGGGCTGGAAAAGGAAAATACCTGTCCAGCGTTCGTTGCGGCGGGCGTGAAAAGCTATTACGGGATCGAAACGGACGTGCACGTGACGAAAGACGGTAAGTTTATCATCATTCACGACGAAGATCTGAAACGTATCGCGGACATCGATTTTGACGTGGAGAAAAACACGTTCGAGGCGGCGCGCGCCCTTCGGTTTAAGGATACCGACGGCGTGACCGAGCGCGCGGATATGTTTTTACCCTCGCTGGATGAATATATCGTTATCTGTCGTAAATACGGCAAACAGTCCATTCTCGAATTGAAAAATACCATGCCCGAAGAAAAGGTGTGGGAGATTGCGGAGCAGGTGAAAGCGTTGGGCTGGTACGAGCATACGACCTTTATTTCCTTTTCGGCGGAAAACCTTGTTAATTTGCGTAAAAAATACGCGGACGCGGACGCACAGTTCCTTACGGGGGAATGCGGCGAAAAAGAAATTGCATTTATGGTCGAGAATAAATTGGACGCGGATCTTATGGGATATTGCGTGACGAAGGAGAACGTGGAAAGACTGCACTCGGCGGGATTAAAAGTCAACTGTTGGACGATCGATACGATCGAGCACGCGGAGATTATGAAGGCGTGTGGCGTGGATATGATCACCAGTAATATTTTGGAATAAGCAAGCGTATAAAAGAAAAACACCTTTTCCTTTGTTTGGAGAAGGTGTTTTTTTGTAAGTGAACGCATACCTGGTATGCCTGTCGCTTCTATTTTTTTATTACTGTGTGTTTACTTCGCAACAATCACACCTTGTCTTCGCGGTCGAAATATTTCGTCATGCGTTTGTTTTTACAGCGGTAATAGGTTTGTTGGCTTTTGAAGCCCGCCTCAAATACAAGATCGATTATTTTCCTTTTGTCGCCGCGCGCGCGTTGCTGCTCGATATAATTGAGACGCAGGTCATTGATATATTCGGGCAGGCTGATCTTGATATAGCGGTGAAAAGCGCGGGAAACGTGCGCGGTAGTATATCCGAGGTATTTCGCTGTCGATTGTAGTGATACGTCGCTGCGATAATTTTCTTGGATATAGGACAAAATTTTTCGGATCAGCGCGCTTTCGTCGTTGGCGACGCTTTCCGTAAAGGACAGGCGCGTTTCAAGCAGAGCCAAAAACAATTCGCCAGCGCTTTCTTGCACGTATTCGGGTTGATCGGGCGTAAAATATTTATCCGCCAATTGCAAAAGCTCGTCGCACAGCCGCGCATCTTGGATCAGCGGCATGACGATCTTCATATTCCTTCGCGCGACATTGAAGCGATGTGTATACCGATAGGGCAGGATCACCACGGTGTCGTCGGACTCAGCGCAGCGTCTTTCGGCGTAGGTATGCACGTCATAGCTGTCGATGATCAGGATGCAACCGTCCAACACCTCGTACGTGTTTTCGTTGACGGTGACCTCGTATCCGCCCTTGCGGACAAGGAGAAATTCCATGTCCTGATGAAAGTGCGCGGGGAAAATGTGGTTTCCGTTGCGGCTGTGCATCGGGATGCGTTTTTTGTCTCGATTTTCGTAGAAGATCTTCATGGATGTTGTGTCCTTTTTTTGCGTTCATCGCATACCTGGTATGCTGGAAAGGTGTGAATTGAAAGCTACGCTTTCGTGAATTGCGCCCGTCGGGCTCGTGGGTTGGCAACGTTCCATTGCCATGAAATGCATACTTATGGTATGCGTTGTGGCTGGTATTAAAACGAGATACACTCCATTCGCTTGCTCAGTCGGTATGGCAATAGGCGTCGTTCACTTAGATTGGCTTATGACCAAATAGACCGGTATGACAGCAAGGTGGAAGCCGAAGGTAAGGCTGTTGTATAACGAAAGAGGAGGTGTTTGACTGTGCCGTCATACAGAAGTAAAAATACGGTATTTGTTCCAAAAAAAAGTGTGCTCCACGTGAAACATATGTAAAAAATAAAAACGCCGTTTTCTTAATTATATCAAAAAACGAGAATAAAATAAACGGTTTTGCTATATATTTTGATAATTTTTTCGATTATAATATACGCAAGATCTTAAAACAAGGAGAAGAAAAGGATGAAATATAATATCAAAAACTTTACGTTGGAAGAAAAGTTTCGCTTGCTGATCGGCAAGGATCTGTGGCACACCTCGGATGCGAACGGTAAGCTCCCTATGGTCCGTATGTCTGACGGTCCGAACGGTTTGCGAATGCACTCGCCCGAGGGCCCGGAATACAAATCAACAGCGATGCCGACCGTTTCTGCGCTCTGTAACAGTTGGAACCCGCAGCTAGCATATACGAACGCAGCGGTCATCGCGGACGAATGTATCGAAAAGGGTACGGATATACTGCTTGGTCCTGCGGTCAACGTCAAACGTACGCCGCTCTGCGGCAGAAACTTCGAATACTGCTCGGAAGATCCCTACCTTGCGGGTGTAATGGGGAAGGCATACGTCGAGGGTATGCAGGACAAGGGCGTGGGAACGTCCGTCAAGCATTATTTGGCGAATAATAGAGAGTACGATCGGAACCATATCACCAGCGAGGTGGACGAACGTACCCTGCGCGAGATTTATATGGTTCCTTTTGAATTTGCAACGCAGGCGAAGCCGTGGACGGTTATGTGTTCGTACAATCGCATCAACGGCTTGTACGCGTCCGAGCACCGTTGGGCGTTGAATGACGTGTTGCGAGACGAGTTCGGCTTTGACGGCGTAGTCGTGTCCGATTGGGGCGCTACCCACAACGCGATGCGGGCGGTAAAAGGTGCGCTGGACGTGACAATGCCGTATGAAGAACGTCATTATAATAAGCTGAAAGAGGCGTACGACAAGGGCTGGTTGACGGAAGAAGAGATCGACGCGCGTGTGGAAAACGTGCTTCGGCTTGTGGAAAGAAAGGAAAACGCCGACAAAATCAAAAAACAAGAGTACACCAAAGAACAGCGTCACGGGCTCGCCGCGGAGCTTGCGCGCGAGTGTATCGTGCTCTTAAAAAACGAAGACGATATCCTGCCTTTGAAACAAAAAGATATCGTTGTAGCGGGGATGATGGCGCTCGATCCGCCCATGACAGGCGGAGGCTCGGGATTTGTGTTCACCGAGCATAAATCGCAGAGCTTGGTCGAGCTTTTGAACGTAAATCTTGAAAACGGCGGAAAGGCGAGATATTCGGAAGGGCTGTGGAATACGGCGAAGATATTGATAAACGGCAACGCGATCTATCGCGCGGCGTACGGTGCGGACGTAACGGTGCTGTGCGTGGGAACGGATTCCGCGATTGAAGGCGAGAGTTTCGACAGGGAAACGTTGCGGCTGCCGCTGTTCCAAGAAGATCTGATATTGAACACGGCGAAGGTGACGGAAAATCTCGTCGTCGTCATGTTTGCAGGCAGCGCGGTAGACGTCAGTCCGTGGATCGATAAGGTGAAGGCGGTCGTATATGCGGGCTTTGCGGGCGAGGGAGTCAATGAGGCACTTGCCGACGTTCTGACGGGCAAGGTGTGTCCGAGCGGTAAGCTTAGCGAGACCTTTCCGTTGTGTGTGGAGGATACGCCGACGGGTATGAATCGGGGAAACGGTTGGGTGGACAGATACGCGGAAGGCGTGATGATCGGGTATCGCTGGTACGATACGAAGGAAAAGGGAGTTGCTTTTCCGTTCGGGCACGGGCTGTCGTATGCGAAGTTTGAATATTCCGATCTTGCGATCGAGAAGCTGAGCGAGACGGATTACGAGGTGTCGTGGACGGTAAAGAACATATCGGACATAACGGCGAAGGAAGTTTCGCAGCTGTACGTACGGGACGTATTCGCGACGGTGGAACGGCCCTTGCAGGAGTTGAAGGGATTTACGAAAACGGAGCTGAAAGGGGGCGAAAGCAAGCGTATGCACGTGAAGCTGGACGCGCGGTCGTTTGCGTTTTATAATGTTTCATTGGGCAGATGGTACGTCGAGAACGGGGATTTCGAGATCCGTATCGGCGCGTCGTCGCGGGATATCCGCCTGATCGGGAAACTGTGTATCGAGCAGCCCGAGAACGAGCAGTATTCACAGTTTTGATTAACATTTTAAAAGTCAAGGAACCAGCGTTCCGATAGACCAAGTTAAGGGTCAAGGGACGTTGTTCCTTGCGGGTGTGGGCGGAGCCCATGAAAACAAGCCCCAAGAAAGCAAAATGTAGTTTTGCGCTTATCACGGCGGAGCCGTCAACGCCAAAGCGTATTAGCGCAAGCAAAGCTTGCTTATCAAGGCATAGTATGCGAGGGCGCTGCCCTCAACCTCCTGCAAAAGGCAATGCCTCTTGACTAGGAGGTTTTCTGCCTACTTTTATATGTTTTTTTGACCGGTCTCAGCTTTCGAAAACCAAAAAAACGTCTGTTGACAGGGTGTGTAACACCAAAATTCCTTTTTGCATATAATATAAGGAAGTCAAAAACATCACGAAAAAAAATTTTAAAATTTTTTGATTTTTTTTTCAAAAACCCCTTGACAAATCAAAATTTTATGCTATAATATAAGTACAAAAAGAAAGAACGAAACAGAAAATGTTTCGACTTTTCAAAAAATTTAGTATGGAGAAAACTCCGATGAACAAATAAAGCGTAGCCGACAAGAGTCGGCAAGGTGCCGCAGGGACGCGGCGAACAAATAAAAGCAAAGGAGGGTATGAAAAGCGATGATTCCTTCCCACTGTTTGAGGGCGGGGAGATAGACCGCCGAATGTACGCGTATAGAAGGAGAGTAACTGACAAGGTTTAGTGGAAGCTGCTAAGAGCGGCAAAATGAAAAACAGGAGGTAGACTGAAATGAAAATATTCACTTCAACCCACTTCTCGAAGATCCAAAAGGACGGGGATACTCCAACGTACACGTAATGTGCCCGGCAAAAGCCGGATGTAGAAAAAAGTTAAAGGAGGTACGCAACGAAATGATTTACTTCGAATTGACGGAACGGTACTTTAACAAAAAAAGGATAGGAGGGTAACTCCAATGAACAACGCTATAAAAGGACGTAAGGGATAAGTAGCTTGAAACGTTTTGCGGCAATATGGCCGGCACGCGATGTATGATCGTATAAAACAAGTGAAAGAACAGATAGATTACGTTCGGAAAACTGAATAAAGTATTAAAGTATTAAAGTAATAAAGTAGAATACGAACAATACGAAAAAAAATACAAACTCCCCTGTGAACAGGCGCAGGGGAGATATTTTTACGGCGAAAAAAGATGACCGCCTCAGAAGTTTGACCTTCCAAGGCGATCACCTAATATGATAAGGGGGAAAATGATGAGCTGTTTGACGTACTCGGTTGTCCCCAACCGATTTACAAGTATATTATAACCTATCTTTCGAAAAAAGTAAAATAAATAAAAATAATTTTTTAAAAAATTTTTTTCTGTAATAATTCAAACATTTTATGTGTAAAACGCACTTTTTGTCAATGAGTGGATTTTTTTGCCGAAAAAAAGGATAAATGCGGGAAATCGTGTGGAAAACACGGAAAAAGTCATATAAAATCTTGACAAATGAGAAAATCAATGTTATAATACAGGTAACAAATATTAGAGGAGGACTTCGGTTATGAAGAAATTTCTTTGTGTAGTATTGGCTTTGACGACTGTTTGTTGTTTTGCATCCTGTAAGGATAACAAGTGCGACGATTGCGGCACCACGGAAAACGTAAAGGTCTACGAAAAGAAAGACGGTTCGGAAGTTGAATATTGCCCTTCTTGCTATGCAAAAGCGGTTCTTAACGGTTTTGCTGGTAGTTTGCTTGGCTAATTAAACGCGAATGAAAAAAAATAAACGGGTACGGCGTGAAGCTGTACCCGTTTGTTTATGTGATCGGTATGAAGGCTGTAATTTATAAAGAGA
>JBGVRF010000147.1:0-6877 GCA_045128175.1 Candidatus Scatosoma sp. | reverse complement strand
AAAAACGAGACTGCGGATCATCGGGGAATATCTTGCCTCGATCGGCAGATCGGGCGCGCCGTTGACTTCGGTCGGAACGGGGACGTTTGCTTCGCCGCCTTTGAAGGCAAAATCAATCGGTGACGCTGGGAACATGGCGTTACGGTATTTCAAGAGTTCCGGGGAGGTTTGATCCGGGAAAATCAATTTTTGTTGTGACAAAGGTCACGACAAAGAAAAAAATATTAAATAAAAACATTGTAAGGAGAAAAAAATATGGTAACTATTCAAACAGCAGACAGCGCATTAAAATCTTTTTATCTGGACGCGGTAGCGGAGGCATTGGACATGAAAACCAATCCTTTGTTGGCACAGATCCAACGTACGACCTCGGGCGTGGTAGGCAAGGACGTCAAAAAGGCGGTACGTCTTAACGTAAACGGCGGTATCGGTGCGGGTACGGAAACGGGCGCGCTTCCCACGGCTTCTTCCGGGGATCTTACGCAGTTTACCGCGACGTTGAAAAATCTTTACGGTACGATCGAGATTTCCGATAAGGCGCTTCGCGCATCGGCAAACAACGAAGGCGCGTTTGTCAACCTTCTCAACGATGAGATGCAGTCGCTTGTCAAAAGCGCATCGTTCAATTTTGGCAGAATGTTATTCGGCGACGGGACCGGAAAGCTGGGCATAGTATATGCGCTTACTAGCGGAAATAAGATCACGATGGATTCGATCGTCGGTGTGAGCGAAGGAATGATCCTCGATTTTTACAATCCCAACGATCAATTTATTCCCGAGGTTTCCGGTGCGAGGATCATTTCGTTAGACAGGGAAACGAAAACGATCGTCGTAGACGGCATTTCTCTTACGTCGACGCTCCTTCCCTTGGGCTCCGGTATCTACGTGCAGTCGTCTATGGGCAACGAAATCACGGGTATCGGCGCACTCTTTTCGACTTCGGGTACATTGTACGGCGTGAGCAGAAGTCGTGCCGCTATGAAGCCTTATAAAAAGAGCTCGGTCGGTGAGATCAGTGAAAACGTTATCCAGAAAGCGATTGATACGATCGAAGATAATTCGGGTGGCAAGGTAAATTATATCGTTTGCTCCTGGGGCGTGAAACGCGCGTTGACGGAGTATTACAGAGAGAACGGCATTGCGGTGACGACGATGGACGTCGACGGAGTGAAGGCAATCAGTTTCGGCGGGATACCCGTAGTGGCGGACAGATTCTGTCCTGAAGGCACGATGTACCTGTTGAATACGGACGATTTCAAACTGCATCAACTGTGCGATTGGCAATGGCTTGAGGGGGAGGACGGGAAGATTCTGAAACAGATCCCCGGTAAACCTGTTTACACCGCGACGCTTGTCAAGTATGCCGAATTGATGTGCGAACGTCCCTGTGGACAGGGTGTTCTCTCCGGGATCACCGAAGCGTAAGGGATCGCGGTCGGAGGACTTAAAACGGTATTGGGGGTACCCGTGTACGCGTTGAAAGGGTACATGGGTGCTCTTATTTTTAAAAGGAGGGAATAAAATGACGGTAAAAGAAGTCGTTTTGCTTGCTGCGACGGAGCTGGGGATCGCAGACGACGTGCAAGCGTATATCGAAAGTGAAAGCGGCGCGGGGGAACGGGAAACGAAGCTGTTGGTGGAGTGCTTCAATATTGTAGAGAACGAGCTAGCGTTGGATTATTTGCCGCTGTATGCGGAGGAAGAGATATACACGGAAACGGGCGCTATCCTGTTTTCGCAACTCGGGGCTTCGGTGGTGCGTATTTTGCGCGTAGAGGACGAATGGGGAAATGGGATTAAGTTTACTTTGTTTCCCGTATATCTCAAAACGCAACCGGGAAAGATAAAGGTGACGTATACCTACACTCCGAAAAGGAAGGAGTTGAACGGATCGAGTGATTTTGTGTTGCAGGCTTCCCCAAGGTTGCTGGCACACGGGATTGCGGCGGAATTTTCGTTGGCGACGGGGCGTTTCGAGGAGGCTGCGATCTGGGACAAGAAATATAAAGACGGAATCGAGGCTGCCTACAAAGCGGCACCGTGTAAAAAGATGCGGTCGCGGAGGTGGGCTTGATGACGGGATATAAAAAGTCTGTATTAAAGACGGACAATAAAAAGAAAAGAGTCAGGATAACGAAGTTCAACGCATACATGGGTATTGGAAATGACGGTTTGGGGAGTGATGCAGGCGTATTGAACGCCGTGGAAAGTCTGAACTGCGATTGTGCCGACGGAGGGCTTAGAGCGGGGCCGGGTATACGCGTTTGTACGGATCGAGTGGGAAGAATGATACAGGTGCCGACGGGTGCGGCGGAGGTGACGAAGATTTATCCCGTCGTACTGAAAACGGAAAACGGATATAAGGAGACGGTTAGTATCATTACGGCGGACGGAGCTTTATGCGTTTACGACGACGTCGAGGGCACTTTTAAGGAGAAAGGGTACGTGACTGCGGACGCGATAGCGGTAACGGCGATGGACGGAGAACTGGAAGCAAAGACGGTGTTTATGGGCGAGGGCGGCGCGGTCGTGTACGATTCGGCGGGGGCGCGGTTTGTCGGCCCCGAAGGGGTGAGTAATGCGGGCTGTATATGCGGAAACCGTTTGTTTATGGCGGTTGAACCCTTTTCCGTGGCGTATTCCGAGGCGTTAAGCGTGGAGAATTTTGCTGTTTCTATCGACGACGGCGGGGTGATACATTTTCCGACCGAGTTCGGGAAGATACTCTCTTTGATCGCGGTGGAGGAGTATGTGTATATCGTTTACGAACGGGGTGTTTCCAGGTTAAAGTCGGCTGGTGCGGCACGGGAGTTTCGTCTTGAAAGGTTGGCGTATGGTGGAGGAAGTATCCTCGCGGGATCTGCTGCGAACTTAGGCGGCGTGTTGGTGTTTCTTGCCGAGGACGGCGGTTATCGCGTGAAAGGGAATAAAACGGAAAGGGCGTGGAAAAAGACGCTCGTTTTGCCGCTTCGAGGGGGGCAGGTATGCGATCACGCTGTTTCCGAGGGGAAGTATTTGGTTCGGTATATCGATGAGAACGGGTGGAAAAGAACGGCGGCGTTGGATGCGGAAGGTGAGAGTGGTTTTTATATCTTCGATGCGCCTGCGCTGTCCGGCGGAATGGGAAATGCGTATTGCTGTTTCGACGGTGAGATCTGTCGGATCGTGAAAGACGGGGAATTGCCGACAGGAAGCGCGTACCGTTTCGTTTCTGAAAAGACGGATTTCGGGGTTACGGGGCGGAAGCTGTTAAAAAGTCTGCGTTTTAAAGGGACGGGCAGTTTTCGGGTGAACGTAGACGACGGAAGAAAGGAAACGGTGCTTTCGCTGATATTTTCGGACAGCGAAGCGGTGGCGGACGTATTTTTGCGCGGAGAGGCGTTTACGATGACTTTTTTTCTCGATAAGGATACGAAGATCGCCGAGCTGGTTGCCGAGCTGGAATATCTCGCCTGAAAAAATACGAGGAGGTGAAGGGATTTGGAGATCGATATTATTTCTTATACGGACAAGCAATACGCCGCATTGACGGAGGAGCAGCTGCTGGAAGTGAAGTCGGCGCAGTTGCAAAAAAACCGTTTGCAATCGGCCTTGGCGGAGAATATTGAAAAGGAGAAGCATCGGCTGGTCGAAAACGGGATCTTTATGTCTGAAATCTGGGAATTGATAAAGAAAAAATTGCAGACCGAATTCGAACAGGGGGTGGAGCGTCTGCGCGAATCGCTGTTGTTTTATCTGCGGTTTTCTTCGGGAGGCGTAGACTTGGGCGAGGCACCGTATGCCGTGGATTATTCGTTGTCGGATGAGGAACGGTTTTACGTGGTGCGAGATTATTATCTGGATGCGTACACGAACGGGGCGGAGCGAATGTCGGTGTTTAGGACAGACAAGGTCGCGCCGCAGTATTTAGGCGAGCTGTATGCGCCGTTGTACGATTATTTTTTGTCGATGGTAGAATGAGATCACGGACGTGGGCGACCTTAGCGGTCGCCTTATTTTTATTCGGATATACTTCATGCGCTTGCTTTGATCACTTCGTCGGTGTGACGGGCGGTGGGCGTAGGTGTTATAAAAATTTGTATATAAGAATCTATAAGCGTCGGGCAAGAAAGCGCGTTTGTTTTCTTGCCTTTTTTGTCGGAATTTGTTATAATGGTAAAGTGAGTAGTAGCGTTCGTTTTGGGCGCGATAAAATTTTCGGAGGTTATTATGCCTGTTATTGCTGTGAAAAGGTTGCAGGAAAATGCGATTTTGCCCGTTTACGGTTCGGAATTTGCTGCGGGGGCGGATTTGTACGCTTTGCCTGACGGCGACGTTGTGATCTTGCCCGGGGAGACGAAATTGATACGCACCGGGTTAGCGATGGAGATACCCGTCGGGTATGCGGGGCTGATCTACGCGCGGAGCGGATTGGCGACTAAACGCGGGTTGGCGCCTGCGAACAAGGTGGGAGTCATCGATGCGGATTATCGCGGGGAGATCATGGTGGCGTTATATAATCAGTCTGACGCGGCGCAGACGGTCGCGGCAGGAGAACGGATCGCGCAGTTGGTCGTTACTCCTTTTTTGAAAGCGGATTTCGAGGCGGCGGACGAGTTGTCGGATACTGCGCGCGGCGTTGGCGGGTTTGGGAGTACCGGTAGAAAATAAGCTTTCTGTTTTATTATGGAAGTACGCTCTGTCGAAGATATCGGTGACATAGGGCGTTTAAGGAGAGTATAGTATGTCGATGAGAATGAGAAAAAAAAGGAATTTTGACGCGCGTATGGAGGCATGTGGGGATCTGTTGCTGGCGCGGGGCGCGAACGGGATTCTGAATATGAAAGAGGCGGCAGAGAATTTTCGGGCGTTGATCGATTTTTCGGCGGTGTTCGGAAATGACGCGCCTGTGGCGTTGGAAATCGGGTGCGGAAAGGGCGGGTTTGTCTGCGCTTTGGCAAAGGAACAGCCGAACGTGAATTTTTTGGCGCTTGAAAAGATGAGCAACGTTATTCTGACGCCGATGGAAGAGGTGAAAAAGCAGGGGATCGGGAATATTCGTTTTCTCAATATTCGCGCGGAGTGTCTGCCCTGTTATATTCCCGAAGGGAGCCTGGACGCGATCTATCTTAATTTTTCCACGCCTTTGCCGAAGCTTGGATATGCGACGCAGCGTTTGACACATCGGAATTTTCTCCAGACGTATAAAAAGCTGTTGAAGCCGGGTGGAAGGATCTTGCAAAAGACGGACGATCGGGATTTTTTCGATTTTTCGTTAGAGGAGTATCGCGCGTGCGGATTTTCTTTGGAGAACGTGACGTACGATCTGCATGAGAACGGAAATCCGTCTTGGAACATCGTTACCGAGTACGAACAGAAATGGGTGGAACGCGGATTGCCGATCCATCGCGTAGAAGCGGTTTTTAAAGGGTGAATTTTGCACGTGAACGCATACCTGGTATGCCCTTTTGAAATAATGATATTGTTTTTGGCGTTGGTTTTCCGGGATTTTGTATCCTTTGTGATGCCGGGCGCGCGTTTGTTTTTTGCGGCGTCGAACATATGCCCTATTCGCCATCTGTGATAAAAGGATGAAATTTTATAAAAAAAGACAAAGATTTTTGCTCGAAGGTATTGAAAAATCGGGCGTTTTATGATATAATAAATAAAATTATCGGTTTTATTATGTTCGCGTGCGTGTGTGTCTTGGGGCTGTACTGCGTTGTTGACGGAAAAGCCGAAAATTTGAAAATAAAAATAGAGAAAGGACATAGCGGTTTTTATGCGGCGCGGAGACATCGGGGCGCGTAAACTTAAAAGGACCGCGAAGGAGGAATTACGATGTCGGAGGAAATTAAGAATTGCGAAGTTGAGGCTTTGGAAGGTTTGGAGAGCTGTGAAAATTGTGAGGCTTGCGAAGCTTGTAAAACGTGTGAGGCGTGCGCGGTGGAGAAAACGTTGGAGCTGTTGTCTTTGGATAAGGACGAGGCGTGGGTCGTTGCGGAGATTGCTCCTGCTGCGCGGATCGCCGTTGGCGAATGGTTCGGACTTGCCCGTGGCGAAGACGGGATCGGTAAAGTAGTGACGGCACTCAAAGCGCTGGGCGTAGACGCGGTCGTCAATACTTCGATCGCCGAGGACGCGATCACGGTGATCGAAACGAAAAAGTTGCGTGAGCGCAAGGAAGCGGGGGAAGCGTTGCCCTTGTTTTCTTCGAGATGCGACGCATGGACGGCATATGCAAAGTCGGTTTATCCCGATCTGGCAGTATCCGAAGTCCCTTCTGCAACGGTGGTTTGCGGAAAACTGTTGAAGGAGCATTATGCGAAAGTTACGGGGAAGGCGGTGTACGTGATTGCGGTCGAGCCCTGTAATGCGAAGAAGTCGGCTGAGGTTGATTTGGTTTTGAATACGGACGAGCTGGCGGCATTGTTGAACGAAACGGGACTTAATTTGCGTTTACTCAAGAAAGAGGCGTTGGACGCTCCGTTCGGCGCGGGTTCGGGTAGCGGATACATTTGCGGTATGAGCGGTGGCGTTGCGGAATCGATCGCGCGTAATTTGGGCGAAGATAAGACAAGCATGGCGTTGCGGAAGCTGGGGTATAGTGGTCTGTACGGCAACAAAGCGAGACGGGAAGCGGTCGTTTCGGCGGACGGAAAAGAATGGAGATTGGCGGTCGTTTGCGGGTTTGACGCGGCAGATGCGCTGATCAAGGACGTGCTGGAAGGCGCGGCTACTTATGATTATGTGGAAGTGATGGCTTGCGGCGGTGGTTGCGTTGGCGGCGACGCGCAAACCTGCGAAGAATGCGAAGATGTGGAGATGACTTTGAAACTGCGTGGTTTGGGGTTGCGGTATTTGGATACCAAGCGGGCGGCGCGATCGGCTTCGTCCA
>JBGVRF010000146.1:0-3391 GCA_045128175.1 Candidatus Scatosoma sp. | reverse complement strand
CTCCGGAACCCATGCTGACAAAAGAAGTGAAAGCGGTCATTCCTAAAGGCGTAGGGCTGGTATATTGGGATTATTATCATAATGAAAAGGAATATTATGCGAAAATGCTGAACGCGCATCTGCAGGCGGATAACGAAGTTTGGTTTGCGGGCGGCGCATGGACCTGGACGGGCTTTGCCGGAGGAAACGGCAAAACCTTGGATACTATGGTTCCCGCTATGTCAGCATTGCGCGAAACCGATGTAGAAAACATTTTCATGACAATGTGGGGGGATAACGGTAAAGAATGTTCTTTCTATTCGGTATTACCTTCATTGTTTGCTATTCGTAAGGTTTACGACGGGGAAACGGATATGACGAAGATTAAATCGGAATTCGAAGCGATCACAGGCGAAAGTTACGATGGGTTGTCCGAGCTTGACCTTCCCAACTACGTTGGAGGCAACAAGACGTGTACCGGTAACGTTTGCAAGCATATGCTTTACAGCGACCCGTTCAACGGATTTTTGGATACGACGGTCAAAGACGGCGTAGCAGCTGAATACGCCGCGCATGCGGAACGACTTACCGAGCTTGGAAAAAATAGCGGTTTCACCTATCTTTTCGACAGCGCAGCTGCGCTTTGCGAGGTTATGTCTGTTAAATACGACTTGGGCGTGAGAACGAGAAATGCATATAAAAATAACGATAAATCCACGTTGTTGAATCTTGCAGACGATTACGCAAAAACGGTCGAGCTGTTAGAAAAATTTTATGAAAAATTTCAAACGTTGTGGTTTATTGAAAACAAACCGCACGGTTTTGATGTGCAAGATATTCGCTTTGGCGGGTTAATGCGGCGATTAAAAGCTTGCCGTAACCGCCTTATCGCATATGCAACGGAAAAAATTTCTTCCATTCCCGAGTTGGAGGAAGAGTTGCTTGATTTTTATGGCGACGGAAAAGAATTCCGTAAAGATACGCCTTGCTATAATGGTTGGATCGTAAACGTAAGCGGCAACGTTATTTGATCTTTTAACGACAAAAAATAATACAGCGCCTTTTTCGGAACATCGAAAAGGGCGTTTTCTTATATAAAAAATTTTTTTATATTTTTTACATATCGCTTGACAAATGAATGAATATATTGTATTATAGTAATGGTACAAATATACAGGTGGTCTATCGCTGTATGCAGTTGATCTATTTAAAGGAAAAAGAAGAATTAAAACGGTTTCAGTATTTTCGAAAAGCGCTTTATCAAGGAGATCCGAGTTATGTCAGCACCGATGAATTTGTGGTGGAAGATCTGCTCTATCAAAAAACGGCGTTTACGCGTTCTTGCTACGTATGTCCCGTGATCGTTGAAAAAAACGGTAAAGATGTTGCGGAAGCTATGTTTATATACAATTCCCGATTGCCTTATTTTCAGATCGGTTTTTTTGAAGCACTTGAAGATCAGGCGGATGCCGTGGAAAAGATCGTTTCCGCCGCAAAAAAAGAAGCGAAAAAATTGCATGCGGAAAACGTCGTGATCGGACTTAACGCGCACATCAGCTATGGCGTGGGTATTTTGACTCGCGGATTTGATTATAAAAATTCGTTTGACAGCATTTACAACAAGCCGTATTATAAGGAATATTTTCAGAAATACAGAAAGGAAACTCTTTCCACTTACTATACGGAAAAAGCGCAAGCGGATAAAATGCTTGTCTTGTCGCACGGCGACGTTCGTATACGTCACGCGGATATGCGTAATTTTAAAGCCGAAACGGAACTGATGCGAAAGCTTTGCGATAAGACGATCGGGCGAACCTTTCTTTATTATCCCACGCAAGAAGGGCATTTTTACGAGTTGATCAAAGATATGAAACCTTTCTTGTCGGGTGAGAATCTGCTGTTTGCGGAGGGTAAGGACGGAAACGCCGTCGGATTTATGTTTTGGCATCCCGATTACAATCAAATGTTACCCGCCGGAAAGCAGAATTCGATGCTAAGTATTGTATTGGCTTATGCTTTTAACCGTAAGGTGATCGACACGGTAAAGATCAATGCAATCGGATCGCTGTCGCCTATGGCAACTGTGGCTCTATTGACGGAATTCAGTCGTATTACGGGGGATAAATACCGTTATTTGGAGACGAATTTCGTTTGGGATAATAATCTGCGTTCGACGAAGATCAACAAACGCTTCTTCGGTAAGCCGCACAGAAAATACGAGGTGTATTTTACAGATGAAATTGATTGAAGAAACACGAGCGGAAAATTTACCGCCCGAATGGGATACGATCATTGGCGACAATCTCTATCTTCGTCGTTCTTTTTTGACCTTTATCGAAAAGACGGAAAAGGATTATAAACCGACGTACTATCTTTTTTTTGATGGCGATAAAGCAGATTCTTGTTTTGTTGCGCATAAAAGAAAGGGATATAACCTTGCGATGTTCACGAAGTTCAATTTCAAGATCTGCGTCACGATGATTTATCTTCCTATGTGCGTCACGAGAAGTGGGGTTGTTTTTGGTAAATGTAAAAACGCCGTCATTGAAAAGATCAAGAGCCTCAAAGGATATAAAATGATCCTTAATCTTTCGGAAGAAGAGCAAAAAGAAGGCTTTAAAGATTTTGCGATCGGGCTGACTTGTCCGAAATGCGTTTTGCGACTTCGCTTTGACAGCTTTGACGATTACGTAAACAGCCTTCGCAGCGATTATCGAAACCGCTTAAAAAAGGTACTGAAAAAGACAGAAGATATCAATATCCGCTTTATCGATAACAAAACGGATTTTTCCGACGCGCTTTATCAAATGTATCTCAATGTTTTGGGAAAATCCCGCGTTCGCATCGAAACACTGTCAAAGGAATATTTTCAAGGGGATATGTTCAAGGTTTTTGTCGCTGAAAAAGAAGGACGGGCGATCGGTTTTATCCAACTGCTTGAAAATGGCAGTGAGCTGATCTTCGAGTTTGTCGGAATCGATTATAAGTATAACGACGAAGTGCCTATCTATCATCGAATGTTGTTTGAAATTATCCGTTATGGTATCGAAAACGGCTTTAAAACGATCGATTTCGGGCAAACGGCAGATGATACGAAGCTCAAGCTCGGTAGCGATTATATACGGCTTTACGCCGCTTTGCACCACAGCGCGGGTATCATGCGTTTTTTCTCAAAACGGCTTGCCCCGTATATCGAATATAAGCCGCTCAATATGAATTTTCGAGTTTTTAAGGAGGAAAAAGAATGAATTTTTTGTTGATCAAGCCATGTCCGCATAAAAATTCCATCAATCTGCAAAGTTTTATGCTCAGCGAGCCATTGGAATTGGAATACGTTGCGGCAATGCTGGAAAAGCTGGGACACAGCGCGGACGTAGTCGATCTCATCATTGATAAAAATTTTCCGCGCGCA
>JBGVRF010000145.1:0-23323 GCA_045128175.1 Candidatus Scatosoma sp. | reverse complement strand
GGGCGGCCATATCACGCCGATCCCGAGATTAATCACGGCATCGGGAAACTGATTTGTTCGCTGGGACTTGCCGTATTATCGGAGGACGCGGTGGCAGACGAGGTACCCAGGGTTGAGGTGAACGTACTTAATCAGTGGACGTATCACGCGCGTTTGTATCGCGCAGCAGAGTACGTTTGTCGGCAAAAGGACGTACAGTTGGTGCAACTGGTATCCTTCGGTTGCGGCATAGATGCGATCACGACGGACGAGATCCGCGCGATTATGGAGAAAAACGAAAAATTATATACGCAGATCAAGATCGACGAGATCAATAATCTCGGCGTCGTAAAGATACGCTTGCGTAGTCTAGTTGCCGCGATTTCCGAAAAAAGAGGAGGGCAGGTATGAGTGCAACAAAAGAGACGGTAAGTTATAAGGACGAGCTGCCGCGTTTTACGAAAGAGATGAAGAAGACGTATACCATTCTTGTACCCAATATGCTGCCGTATCATTTCGAATTGATCGCGGAAACGATGAAGGCATACGGGTATGATTTCGTGATTCTGCAAAACGAAGGAAGGGAGGTTATCGACGAGGGCTTGAAGCACGTACATAACGACACCTGTTATCCCGCGCTCTGCGTGATTGGGCAATATATTGACGCTTTGAAAAGCGGAAGATACGATTTGGAGAAAACTGCGGTCGTGATCACGCAGTCAGGGGGTGGTTGTCGCGCTTCGAATTACGTTCCTCTTATCCGTAAGGCATTAAAGGCGGAGTTTCCGCAGGTCCCCGTTTTGTCTTTAAATTTTTCGGGGCTTGAAAAAGGAAACGGGATAGAGATGACCGCTCCGATGCTGTTGCGATTGGCATTTGGGATATTTTATGCGGACGCGGTGATGAGCCTCTACAATCAGTGTAACGCCTACGCGGAAAAGCCTGAAGAGGTGGAGCATGTACGTAACGAATGTATGGATCATCTCAAAGCGCAGCTTTCGGGAAAGAGATTTATGCAATATAAAAAAATCGTTAAAGAACTGCTTGTACGGTTCGGAAAGATCAAGCGCAGAAAAGAAAAGCGGGTCCGCGTCGGCGTTGTCGGAGAGATATACGTAAAATATTCGCCGCTCGGAAATTCGGGGTTGGAAAAATTTTTATGTGCGGAGGGCTGTGAGCCCGTGATCCCCGCGTTGATGGATTTTGTGATGTATTGCATCGTCAACAATATCAACGATAATACGTTGTACGATAGAAATAAGAAATTTGTATGGGTGTATAAGATATTGTATAAATTCTTATTGCGGATACAGAGAAAGATTATTACGTTGTTCAAGGAAGCGGGCTTCGATCCCCCGCACGACTTCGAGCATCTTCGTCACGCGGCGGACAGGGTGATCCATCAGGGCGTGAAGATGGGCGAAGGCTGGTTGATCCCCGCGGAGATGATAGCGTTGTACGAAAGCGGCGTGGAGAATATCGTATGCGCGCAACCGTTCGGGTGTCTGCCCAATCATATCGTCGGAAAAGGCGCGGCGCGGGCGATCAAGGCAATCTATGAAGATGTGAACATAGTGCCAATCGATTATGATCCGTCGGCAACGAAAGTAAATCAGGAAAACCGTTTGAAGCTGATGCTGGCGACGGCGCGGGCAAAACTCGCGGAAAAAAAAGCTTTGGAAGACGAAACGTTGGCAGAGGCGGCGATAACGAAAACGGAATAAAAAAAGAGGAACGATCGAGTACGTCGGTCGTTCCGTTTTTTTAATTCAAGCTCAACGCAACCATAGGTGGGTTTTTTGAAAACGGCTTTAAAAATTTTAGCTTATTCATTGGGCGGAATATTCTTTTCGGGCATGAATTTCCAATACCGAACGGGCATATATCCGCGCATTTGCTTTAACCGTTCCCGCGAAGGAATATTGACGGATACGTAATACCGTTTCCACAGCGCTTGCCAGCCTTCCTCGTCGGCGGAAAGAAGTACGTCCGCGGTACCCAGGGGCGCGACGAACGTATTTTTGCCGTCGTAAACCGCGGCTTTGTTTCGCTTTACGTCATGCAATACAAAAGGGTATTCGGGTAATCTTGCGCGGAAATGAGGAACGAGCAGGTCACAGATATTGTTGTCGGGCGAGAAAGGAGCGTACAGAGCACCGCTTTGCGTTTCCATGAAACGGATAAATCCGTGTAGGTGATGGATTTCCAACCCGACTTTTTTCATACACTCAACGGCGGTAAACACGTCCGGCTCGGCAAGGCGTTTTCCGACGGGGTGTTTGACGGTGGCGAGAAAACGCAGATACCGAAATGCGATTTGTTCATTGTTTTCCATACCGCTGCGGAGCAAGGTGTCGAGATCGTGTAAACAATTCCGATCGAACGACAACAGCCGTTGTCGAACTATTTCTGCGCGGTCCTCGTCCGTTTGGACAAAAACTGGAGATTCGCCAAGCGGCAGCTGCACTTGTTTAGACGTCAAAAGGGCGGAAGCGTCTTTGAATGCCGTGACGAACGCCGTCAGAAATCCGTTTTCCGTTCCGTCGAATACGTAGACCATATCAAAACCTCGATTACGTTTTTATAATTGTCCCGTAAGGGCGATCAGTGCGTTTTGCGGCGTGGAGAGCTGTAAACGGCGTTCGCTCGTCAACAATTCGAAGGGCTTTTCCGTCTTTTTGCCTGTTTCGGGCAAAGCTCCGAACAGATCCAGCTGTTCGGCGCCGTCGCTTTGTTCCGCCGCGGCGAGCAGTCCGCGGACCGCCGTTTCGTTTTTCGCTCCGAAAAATTTCCCGTTGCAGGTGATGAAATGCTTTGCGCGTTTCAATGCCACCTTCATTTTGATCAGATCTTCAAACGCCAGTTTTGTATATTTTCGCGCCTCCATGATCTTGTACGCGTTTTTAGAGCCAATTCCTGGCACACGCAACAGTAACTCCAGTGGTGCGCGGTTGATCTCAACGGGAAATAAATGCATATTCCGCAGCGCCCACGCGCATTTCGGATCGAATTCCATCGACAGATTTTCGCTCTCTTCCACGATCTCTTCCACCGTAAATCCGTAAAATCGCAACAGCCAATCCGCTTGGTACAAGCGATGCTCACGGAGCTGTCCCGCGCCCACATCGGGTAACAGCGAATCCCGTACCACAGGCACGTAAGAGGAATAATACACCCGCTTCATCTCCGTTTTACGGTACAGCGATTGCGTCAGCCTAAGAATCTGTCCGTCCGGCTCGGGCGAAGCCCCGACGATCATTTGCGTTGTCTGTCCCGCAGGCAGAAAATGCCCCTTGTACAATCCTTTGCGCTTGTCCTCGACGTATTGTTGCTTTTGTAAAGCCAGCTCCTTGATCGGGGAAAGCAGGCTTTCCTTGCTTTTTTGCGGTGCCAGCAATTTTAGACTTTTTTCGGAGGGAAGCTCGATATTGTAGCTCATTCTGTCGGCGTATTTTGCCGCTTCCTCCATCATTCGCGGATCGGCGCGGGGGATGCCTTTGAGATGAATATAGCCGTGAAACCGATATTCCGTCCGTAGCTTTTTTACGACCGAAACCAGTTGCTCCATCGTGTGGTCGGGGTTTTTATGCACCGCAGATGACAAAAACAGTCCTTCTATGTAATTACGTTTATAAAAATCGATCACCAGCTCGCAGATCTCGTCAGGGGTGGCACTGGCGCGCGGCACGTCTGCATCCAGCCGATTGGGACAATATTTACAGTTATAAATGCAATCGTTGCTGAGCAATATTTTCAAAAGGGAAATGCACCGTCCGTCGGGCGTGAACGAATGGCAACAACCCGAAACGTATCCGTTCCCAATTCCGCCTTCGTTTTTTCGCCCGCTCCCCGACGAAGAACAGGACACGTCGTATTTCGCGCTTTCCGTTAAAATTTTCAGCTTCTCTTCCGTGATCATGCTTTTATTATACTCCTGTGAAAATAAAAAGTCAAACATTTGTTCGTTGCTTTTTGTAGAAAATGTAAAAAAATTTGTTCGGTTGTGGAAAATAGTGCTGAAAATGCGCTCAACGCATACCTGGTATGCCAGTTTTTTAAATAAATACGATCTTTATAAAGAGAAGATCGCTCTGCGCTCGTAGATAAAGCAGAAAAAATGCTTGCTATTGATCGGTAAAAATGCTATAATGAAACATATCGAAAACGGTGTAGGAGAAGTGAAATGGCAGAAAGAAAAAGAGACAAATGGTTTCAGCTTGGTTTGGAGTATTACGAAAAAGAAGATTTTGAGGTTGCGTTAAAGTGGTTTCGTAAAGCCGCAAAGGCAAGATGCGTCGAGGCGCAATACAGATTGGGGACTTGTTACGCGCTTGGGCGCGGTGTGAAAAAGAACGCTACGGAAGCGGCAAAGTAGTATAAAAAGGCGGCGAAACGCGCAAACATGGACGCGCAGTGTTGTTTGGCGGATTGTTATCTGGATGGTAAAGGGGTCAAGCAAAACAGCAAAAAAGCGGTGAATTGGTATCGAATAGCCGCAGGATTGGGATCGAGTAAGGCGCAATATAAAGTCGGTTACTTGTACGAGAATGGTTACGGCGTACAAAAAAATTATGCCGAAGGGGCAAAATGGTATCGAAAAGCTGCCGAACAAGGAAATGCCGAGGCGCAGGTGCGCTTAGGCGGTATGTATTTAAACGGTTGCGGCGTGGCGGAAGATCCCGTTCAGGCAGTGAAATGGTATCTTAAGGCAGCCGAACAAGGGAACGTTGAAGCGATGCGTAAATTGGTATTTTGTTATATGGAGGGTAAAGGCGTAAAGCAAGATCCGAGTGAGGTGACGAAATGGTACGGAAAAGCCGCGGAGCTGGGAGATATGGATGCGCAGTATGAATACGGGTATCGTCTTCAATGCGGGCTTGGCGTTGCCGCGGACGTAAAAGCGGGATCTTTGTGGTTGGAAAAGGCGGAGGGGCAGGCGTATCGAACTTATATACTAGCCGGCGATGAATATTTCGAAGGAAAAAACGGGAAAACGGTCGATTATTCAAAAGCGCTCTACAATTATGAGAAAGCGGCGAAATACGGCACGGCGTCGAAAAAAATAACGGAATGTCAGTATCGTTACGCAAAGCAGTTGGAGAAACGGAAGGGCTTCGGCGGGTATCCGTCGGCGGAGGCGTATTATTTAAAAGCGGCGAACAGCGGGCATATCGAGGCGCAATACGCATATGGAGAATATTGCCGAAAAACGAAGGCAGAAACGACGGCGATCGGTTGGTATGAAAGCGCGGCGCGAGGCGGTTCGGTAGACGCGATGAATCGGTTAGGCGAATGTTATGAAAAGGGTATAGGCGTAGCCTTGGATAACAATAAAGCGATCGAATATTATCGGCAGGCGGCAAATGCGGGCAACGCTACGGCGAAGGAACGCGCCGGCAAAATGTTGACGAAAGAGCAGGCTTATCAACAGGGCTTGGAATATTTCAACGGAAAGGACGGTAAGCGTCCCGATTACAGACAGGCAGAACCTTTTTTAAAGATTGCCGCGGAGAACGGTATCGCGGACGCGCAGGGAAAATACGGCTACTGTCTGCTTTGGGGGTGGAACGGCATTTCGACGGATCCGAAGACGGGCTTTTTGTGGACGAAGAAGGCTGCGGAGCAGGGGCTGGTTTACGCGTTGGCAAACCTTGGCTTATGTTATGAAAAAGGACTGGGGGTAGCTATCGATGCAAAGGAGGCGGTTGCTTGTTATCGTCGTGCGGCGGAAAAGGGCAATGCTGTTGGACAGGATGGCTACGGATATTGTTTAGCAAACGGCTTTGGGGTGGCAAAGAATGAGAAAGAAGCCGTTGTTTGGCTGGAAAAAGCGGCGAGAGCAGGGCGAAGCAGAGCACAGCTTTTGTTAGGAAAGCAATATGAAAATGGGCGCGGCGTAGCGAAAAATATAAAAAATGCCGCTTACTGGTACGGTCAGGCAGCGAAAAACGGTAACGTCGAGGCGCAACGTCGGATCGGGTTATGCTATTATAAAGGCTTGGGTGTCGAGAAAAATTATAATAACGCCGTTATTTGGTTTCAAAAAGCGCATTATAAAGATACGATCGCAGGATATATGTTGGCTTGTTGTTATGAGAAGGGGTTAGGGATCGAAAGAGATCCCGTACGGGCGTGTAATATTATGTGCTCGGTGGCGTATGACGGTTACGTTCATGCGCAGGAAAAGATGGGGGAATATTATGAAACGGGCGTAGGCTGTCAAGTGAACTTGTCCGAAGCGAAACGTTGGTATTCTTTGGCGGCAAAGCAAAACAATGAAAATGCGCAGGCAGGTTTGCAACGCGTGCAAGAGAAAATGGCGGCGAACGAAAAAATGCGACAGCGTGAAGAGGATCGCAGACAGTTGGAAACCATAAGCCTTCAACTGGAAAAGACGGAAAGGCAGCTTAAAGAACTTAAAGAAGAGGAAGAAAGGATTAAACGGGAAAAGGACCGCGAGGAAGATCGTCATTTTTATCATACGAAAACAGAAGTACACCCTACCGGTTGTTCAAGCGTTTATTCTTATATGGGGCAGGATGTTGTGGATATCCATTATACGGCCACTTTTTATTACGAAACGAAAAGCGGTCGAAAAAAAGAGAAATCCGCAAGCGGGACGGTCAACTGGGTTCCGGTATACCGCGCCGGCAACTTTTCCGCATCGGAAGTAGAATCTTTACATAGCAGCTTAACAGGGGATTTTTACGACTAAAATCAAGAAACGTTATAAACGGGAGACTTATTTATGGAACGAGAGAAAAAATGGGGCGCGGTTGAGCGGCTGAGAAACAGGTTTCCGAAGAGGCTTATGCAGGCTACGCAAGCATAAGCTTAACAATTAGACAATTAAACGACACAATAAAGGACGAAGTTTTTCGTCCTTTGTTTTTTCGTTCCGAATAAAAAACTTTACATGACATTGTCATTTAAAATGATTGCTTGTCATAAAAATATATGATATAATATAGCCGTAAGTGGATATATGTTCAAATAAGGCGAAGAGGGAAATTTATGGCAAAAAAGCAAGCAAAAACGGTGCAAAAGAGAAAATGGTGGTTTCGGCTGTTAAAAAAGTTGATGAAAGGTCGGTATAAACAACCCCGTTTTGTGTATTTGGGCGAAAAGTTCGGCAAAGGCGGGATCATTCTGTCTAATCACGAGGGGACGGACGCCCCGATGTCGCTTGAAATGTATTGCGACAAACCCGTGCGGATGTGGGGCGCAAGCGAGATGAATTCCGGTCTGATCGAAATGTATAAATATCAGACGCGGGTGTATTATCACGAGAAAAAGCATTGGAATCTGCATCTTGCACGGCTGTTTTGCCTGATCGCAAGTCCGCTCACAAATCTTTTTTACAAGGGACTGAACCTTATCTCCACCTATCGCGACGGGCGTTTTTTAAAGACTTTGCGCGAAAGCGTAACGGCATTGCAGGCGGGGGAGAATATCGTTATTTTTCCCGAAGATTCGACGAACGGATATCTGGAAGAGTTGGAAGGGTTTCATCCCGGATTTGTGGCTTTGGCGGAGCTGTGCGCGAAGAAGGGCATGGACGTACCCGTCTACGTAACTTATTTCCGTAAAAAGGATTTGACGTATATCATCGATGCGCCGATCCTGTATTCGCAGTTGTCCGCAAACGGTGCAAGCAAAGAAGAGATCGTCCGAAAACTGTTGATTCGATGTAACGAGTTGGGTAAAATGCAATTTGACGAAAAAAACGAAAGGGCGGAAGTATTGGGAGCGGTAGAGGTAGAGGAAAACGAAACCGTGGTTGCAAACATATAATTGAAAATTGAAATTTTTCCGAAGGAGCGAAAGATAGGCTCCTTCGTTTTTTATTTATGGCTCTGTCACATCGCTTGGTTGATTTTTTACGGAAAGCCCCTACGAAATGCTTCGTGTTATGCTTATATATCGCAGAGGATATGCGCCCTCGCAAACCAATTATCTTTCTTGTGTTTTTCGCGTAAAAGGGGAGGGATAAATTATTAATCAATCATTTTCTGTGACATAGCCTTATAATTTTTTTAATTTTCTCGAAAAATTTTTTTAAAACTCCTTGACAAATGAAAAAAGTGTGTTATAATGCCGCTTACTTTCATTTGAGAAAATAAAAAATTAAGCGATCTTGCGATGTCATTTCTCAATTTACACCATTTGCGTAAAAAGGCGCTATAATAAAGACGTGAAGAGGGGAAGGGAGAAGACTCGGAGGACAAAAGGAGGCAAAAAAAATGATCTATGTAACAGGGGATACGCACGGAACGTACGACTATTTCAAGTTGGTCGTGTTCGCGCACGAGCACCCCGAATTGACGAAAAAAGATTACGTCATCGTCGCAGGGGATTTCGGCGGCGTGTGGGACGAAAAGACGTTGGAGGAGGATCTGGCACATTTTCGCAAGTTGCCGTTTACGGTATTGTTCGTGGACGGAAATCATGAAAATTTCGATATACTCGACAACTGGAAGAGAACGCAATGGAAGGGCGGGAAAGTGCATAAGATCCGCGAAGATATCATTCATCTTTGTCGTGGACAGGTGTTCACGATCGAAGGGAAAAAGATTTTCACCTTCGGCGGCGCGACGAGCGTAGACGTAGCATTCCGCCGCGAAGGCGTCAGTTGGTGGCCACAGGAAACGCCTACCATGCTCGACGTGGAGGCGGCGT
Source organism: Candidatus Scatosoma sp. (assembly GCA_045128175.1). GTDB lineage: Bacteria > Bacillota > Clostridia > Christensenellales > Borkfalkiaceae > Scatosoma. The sequence goes on along the minus strand of JBGVRF010000145.1, from coordinate 14,665 downwards.
GGGAAAATCTCGATAAACACGATAGAAAGGTGGATTTTATCATTTCTCATTCCTGCGATGAAAAGGCGTTGTTCTATCCGCCTCTTTGCAACCGAACGACCAAGATGTATCCGTATTTTGAAAATTTGTTGCTTTCGGGGTTTGAAAACAACGTCGAGTATCGTCATTGGTATTTCGGGCATTATCATATGGACGGACATCTCACAGACAAGAAAACCGTCCTCTATCACGAGATATATCCCTTAGAGTAAGCGTAACTTATACATAAACAAAAGGAAGCTATGACAAAACGACAAAGCGGAAATAGCGCCGTTCGCTTTGAAAATAAAAAAGTATTGCTTATTTTTAACAAAAAATAATTATAACTATCATAATATAAAAGAAATATAAGAAAGTTTTTTAAATATTTTGCTAAAAATTTTCATTTACCCTATTGACAATGACAGTAACCTGTGTTATAATTAAAATTGCGTTGACTTTTTTGCCGTTGCTCTCACGGACGGAACAAAAAGAAACGTAAAATTTATCAGGGAGGCGCGAAAGCATGAAAACGTTGCAGGCTGAAAAATGGTTGATCTTATTGCAGTTGAATTCTCACGTTCAATTGGCTTTTTTGCGACCCGACTTTTCAGCGGGATCGATATCTTCAGCATCTTTGTCAAATTTTGGCACAAAAACAACGGAATTCAACAGCGGAAGTTCGCGCCGTTTTGCCTTGATAGGGGGTAAAACCCGAAAAAGGGAGCATTTACGGAGGTTTCGGCAATCATTTGCCTGAAAGGACGTTCGTTGTTTGCAACGAGCGTCCTTTTTTCGTATTCGGGGCAACAATACATCAAAAAAATGAAAAAATAAAAAGAACACGAGGAGGTAAAAACTATGAAAGACCAAGAATTTTCCTGGCAGTATTCGCTTGATCGTAACACGATCAACATATTTGGGGTAATCGACGCAGCTATGTCAGAAAGGGTGATTGCGCAGCTGCAATATCTGGACGATAAGTTCAAAGCTAACGGCGTGCCGCCCGAAGAACAGGTGATTACGTTGCAGATCGATTCGCCGGGCGGCTCGGTCAGCGAGGGGCTGGCTATCTACGACACGATAAGCTATCTCGACGCGAAGATTGCGACGGTAGGGCTGGGTATGGTCGCGTCCATGGGGGCGTTCCTGCTTTCGGCGGGGACACGCGGTATGCGCAGAGCAACAGAAAATTGCGAAATTCTCATTCATCAGCCGCTTGGTGGGGCAAGTGGGCAGGCGTCCGATATCATTATCGCTGCGAAGCACATCGAGCGGACGCGGGATCGGCTGAATCGTATCCTTTCCGCGAACACCGGTCGTTCGCTTGCGACCATTCGCAAAGATACCGATCGGGATACGATCATGACGGCGGCGACCGCGAAGGAATACGGGCTGATCGATTACGTTATCCCGGGAAAAAATAAGGCAATGGAGGTGTAAATATGTTGGACTATTTATCGGAAATCATGTTGCGTGAATATTTCACACTCGATCTTATCGCCGGAAGCTTTATTCCGGATAAGGCTTTCGTTTTCAAACGGTTAGGAGAAGTGTTCCTTTTACCTGCGAACAAGCTTGAAACGTTGTTCGCGCTGACGGAAAGCCCTACCGTTTGCGGAATCCGTTCGGAACGGGAATATAATCTTCATTGTCGAATCAAACAGTATTACACGCTCAGAGAAAAGGCGACGGACGTGAAGGAAACGTTGGAGGAAACGGAGGCGTTACGCGTCAAAGGCAGTGTTTTTCAGCAGTTAAAAAGGTTGGAATTTTTTGTTGGAGAGGACGTAACGAAAACGGTGGTACATAAGCAACTGACTGATCTTGCAAATGCTGGGGTAGTGCCGATGATCCGCTTGCTGGGTTTTCTGAAGATGGAAGGCGTATTCGTCAACCGCGACGTAAAATCGGGGTTTGAACGTCTGAAAAACGTAGCAAAATGGAACGACGCGGAAGGATTATTTTACGCATTACGGTACGAGGCGGGAGAAAAAACGCAGAATCTCGGAAGATTGAAGATCGCGGCGGAAAACGTTTCACAACCTGCGTTGTTTGAGATCGCGACGCAGAAATACGGAGAAGAATACGTGGCGGAGGACGCGCAAGCTACGCTGTTGGAAAAAGCATTCCGCAAAGGCATACTTCGCCGCGAGGTGTTTTCTGCACAGTACGCCCGTTTGATCTACAGTCGCACGTTGGAATTCAAGGACAAGGAAAAGGCTCTGTTTTCGGGCAACAAAGAACAGCTTGCGCTCGTTACGGAATTGCCTTTGAAACTGTCGGAGGAGGAATTTGAGCTGCATCCCTCGGCGATGGTGGACGCGCCTCTTGCCCGTGACGCGGTGGCGGAAAAGCTTTACAGTGCGCTCAGAAACGTCGACCTGCGTACGCTGGACTCGTATAAGCCCTTGTGCTTAAGCTCGGACTCCGCGTATATCCTTGATGCATACGCGACAACGGTGGCGGGGCTAGTGGACGGCGCGCACGTGGAACGCATCGAGGTTTCCGACCTCACTGCCCCCGATTTCGAGTTGACGAAAAACAACGTGTTCATCAGTGGGTGTACGGAATATAAAAACAACGTGTATCTGCTGTTTTTCCGCGGTGAGATCGCGCCTGCCGTATTCGAGCAGGTTAAAAACTTTTTGCGGAGCGCGAAACGCAGAAGGTTTCGCTTGATACATCCCGCCGTATGTCTTGATCTCAGCGCTGTTCTGCCCATCTGTTTTTGTGATAGAGAAAACGAACGATTACTGAAAAAATATTGCGACGTTACGCGTATTTCCGAAGCGACGAAGGCGGAACGTAAAATGGTGGTCGATCATATTCTGGGCGAAAAACGGAAGCAGTACGGCGTGCCGCAGATAACCGTCTGCGAAGAGGCGATCGGGCAGTTGACAGGGCTTTCGATCGACGCGATGGAATCCGCACTGGACGAGGCGATCTTGTCTCACCGCGCAAAAGGGCAACCGCTCTTTCTTACTGCGGAGATCATGAAGAATTGCATCAGCGAACAGAACGGCGCACGGAAATATTTCGGCTTTGGAGGTGAAGTAAGTGGAAATTGATAGCAAACTTTTAGAGGGCTATGAAAATACGAAGCTAGTCCATTACAGTGAAGTGGATAAGAATTTTACCAATGCAATATATTACGACGAATTGCCCGAAAGGACGGTAACGGGTGTTTTGAAGGCCAACCTTTATAAAGACGGGAGGCTGTTACAGGTGTATTCGGAAAAGGATAATCACGTCGGCGTTATGGCGGCGACGAGATTGGGAAAAACGACTTCGTACGTGATCCCCACCGTGCTTTCCTTTGCTTTGCAGAAACAGAAAAAATCTTTCGTTGTATCCGACCCGAAAGGGGAAATATACCGCTATACGGCGGCGACTCTGCGGGAGCAGGGATACAACGTATTGATTCTCAACTTCCGTGATTATCAAAAGAGCGAGTGCTGGAATCCGCTTACGCCTATTTTTCGTAAATATCGGGCAATCGATGACGAGTATAAAAAGGTTGAGCTGGTAGACACAGAGAATGGTCCTCGAAACCGTTATAAAGGCGTGATATACGAAGATCAGGAGGCGTTGGACGAGGCGTTGGAAAACGTGATAAGTATGCAGCTGGAGGAGGTGGGCAGCGATATTGACGTAATTGCAACGCTGTTTATGCCTACGTTGAATATGCGGGATCCCTATTGGGAAAACAGCGCGTGCGAACTTTTAAAGGGCTTTCTTTGGGCGATGCTGGAGGACAGCAGGGAGGACGCGAAAGAGCGCGTCGAAACGCTCATCACCGAAGATACGTATTCGTTCAGCACCATTATCAGGATCCTTGGTACGATGGAGGACGGAAGAGGAAGCAGTTATGGCGACGGCGGCTATTTTAACGACCGTCCAAAGGATTCCCGCTCGTACGGGTATGTAAAAAATACCATTCTTGAAAACGGCGACACTACCCGAAGGTGTATTATGAGCGTTTTTAATTCGAATATCGCCATTTTCAGAAATTGCGCCGTTCGTTTGATCACCAGCTGTAATACGTTCGAGTTTTCTGATCTGGTAGACGGTCGCCCCGTGGCGCTGTTTATCGATTATCGCGACGAAATAAAGATGTATTATAAAATGATCGGTCTATTCGTGCAAAATATGTATGCATATTTGATCGATCATGCCGACGGACTGTCGATGGGAAAATTCGAGGCACCGTGGTATTTTATCTTGGATGAATTCGGGAATTTTCCTGAATTGGAAGATTTTCAGACGAAGATCTCCGCCTGCGCGGGCAGAAATATTTTCTTCATCCTGATCATGCAATCGTATGCGCAACTGAACAGTGTTTACGGCAATTCTGTGGCGATGGTTATCCGCGATAATCTCAATATGCACGTCATGCTCGGCAGTAACAATCCCGATACGTTACAAGAATTTTCCCGCGAGTGCGGCGAATATACCCGTATATCGCCTTTGAGTGCATTGAACGGCGGCGGCAAAGAAATGGATTATTATCAGATCGAAACGATCCCGCTCGTGCCGAAAAGCTTGCTTTCCCATCTGAAACCCGGGGAATGCGTCATCACGGAGGCGAATTCCGGGTATACGTTTTGGTCAAAGATGGAGCGATATTATATGTGCAAAGAATTCAGCAATTTGCCTTTGTCGGACGTGAAAACATACGTTTGCAAAGTCAATCCGTTTGATTCGAAATACGTATATAAATTTGCAACAACAAAGAAAAAGAAATTCAGTTTTTAAAGGAGAAAACAATGAAAACAGCGAAAGAAAAAATTTACGGGTACTTCAAGCAACAAGGCAGCACGACTGTGGCCCAATTGCAGAAAGAACTTTCTCTCGATTATCATACGGTACGTAGTACATTGAAACGGATGACGGAAGAAAAAACGGTCGTTTTCGAGGGCGGATTGCTCTTTCGTTTCGTAAAAGAAGAAACGAAACGATCGGGGTCTGAGCAAAGCTTTTTTAAGTGGTTTAACAAGGTCTCCGACAGTCCGCCTAAGCCTGTAACGAGACGTGAAGAAGAGGATATTTTCGAACTGTCCGAGGTGTCCGAGGACGATGAGGACGGCGATTCGCTCAATCATTTTTTCGATGACGCCGAGGAGGATGACGAACAGGATTAAAAAAACGGGAGGCGAAATTTGCTGTTTCGCTATAAAATAAATCGTTTATAAATAATAAGTGCGTTTTGGTGTTTGGAGACAAAAAAAGAGATCGACGCGGGGATCTTAAACGACAAGGTAAACGTGACCCGATTGCCGTTTTGAAAAATTCGGTTTGAAAAGTGTTTACGCGATATCGAAAAAACAATAAAGGAAAGAATTATGGAAAGGGTTTTTATTAAGGAATGGACAAGCGCGTTGCGGTTTAAAAGCAACTGCGAATACGTTTTTGAAAAGGGCAGGTATGAGATCAACGCCGAAATGACGCGCGAACGCTTCTTGTTTGTCAGCAACAATGACAGCGGGACAAGAAAGGTCGCGTTGCTTTTGCAGGGCTTGGAAAACGTAACGTTGGATTTTTCGGGCAGTACGTTATTTTTCAAGGGCAGGATCAGTCCTTTTGTAGCGGAGGACTGTCGTGGAGTGACGCTGAAAAATTTCACGGTCGAGTACGACAGACCGTTTTTTACCTGTGGCGAGATCATCGATCACGGTGCAGATCATGCGGAAATATCTATTGATAAAGAAAAATATCCTTATCGAATAGAAAACGGTACGATCGTGGCGTATGGGGCGTATTGGGAACAAAAGCTCAGCGAGGGGATCAATCTTTTTCTGGAAATGGATAAAACGAGAAAACGTCCCGCATACAACGCCGCCATCCTTCTTCCGTTGATCGGCGATAAGGTCAACCGTCATCCGCAGCCGCCCATTCCGCAAGTAATCTGGAGTGTGGAGGAAACGGAACGCGAAACGCTGCTTTTGAAAGGGGATTTTTCCTTTTTGACGGGTAACAACCGTTTCGTCATCACGCACGAGCAGCGCATGAACAGTATCGTCACAGCGATCGATTGCGCTGACGTTGTCGTCGAGAACGTAACGATCCGCGACGGCGGTGCGATGGGCGTCATTTGTCAATGCTGTGAAAACGTTCACCTCGACAACGTACAAATTTACGCAAGGGAGGATCAAGAGTATCTTTGCAGCATCAACTGCGACGCCACCCATTTTGTCAACTGCCGTGGAAAGGTGCATTTGGAAAACTGCCGTTTCGAGAATATGATGGACGATGGCTGTAACGTACACGGAATCTATACGAAAGTCACGGAGGTAGGTGGCGACGGGATCACCGTAGAATTGCAACATTTTCAGCAATTCGGCGTGCCGCTCTATCGCGCGGGCGACGTCGTGGAGATCACCTCTCCCGACGTAGTCGCCTATAAAAAACAAGCGACGATCAAGGCTGCTGCCATGCTCGACGAAAGAAGGATCCGTCTGACGTTCGACGAAATGCCAGCAGGTATAAAGGCGGGATATATTGCGGATAACACGACGGCATTCCCCGAAGTACATATCCACGATTGCCGTATGGGCGACAACCGTCCCCGCGGCGTATTGGTAACGACTAATAAAAAAGCGGTCGTGGAAAATTGTCTGTTTTATAATTCCGACGCGGGCGTTTCTATCAACGGCGATAATTCTTTCTGGTGGGAGGCAACCGCCGTAAGAGATGTGACCGTTTGCAATAACGTGTTCGATAACTGCGGTTATCATTGCTCGGACTTTTCCATTGTTATTTTCGCAGACATCGAGGCGAATAAGGAGATCAAGGATTATCATCGCAACGTCAGGGTCGTCGGCAATAAATTCATCACGTTTACGGGCGCGTGTGTATACGTGCGCAACTGTCAAAATTTCGTATTTGAGGATAACACCGTGATAAAGAGTACGGAATACAAGGCGAGAAAGGCGTTGCGCGAGGTGGAGGGAGACCTGTCGTAAGGGCGTATGAAAGATATCAGTGAATCGATCGGCGAAAAGCCTTTGACGATGCTCGGAGATTAAATATCCAAACGGGACGGCTCCGATGAACGATAGATTCGAAAGGTAAATAAAAATTTGACGGAATTTGTATCTCAACGCAACCCTGGGTGGCACCTATGTGCGTTTGGGAAAAAGTTTTTTTGAACACATACGAGCAAGAATTTCTGTGGAAAACACAGAGATACTTGCTTTTTTATTATGATTTTTTTCGATAGGTCCTATAGAAAATTTACGATTTCGACAAATTTTTTTCTCACGGAGATCAAAAAAACAAAATTGGAACGAAATGGGAACTCATTTGGAACAAACGAGGAACTCACGGGGAACAATCAGCGAGTATAATTGGGTACATCAGGCTGAAAAGCCGTATAGAAATTTCGGAGGTATTTTACCATGTATTTTGAATCTATTGCAAAAATTATCGCAGAACGTACCGGTCGCGACGTAGCGACCATTAAACCCGAAAACACTTTTGCGGAGTTGGGTATCGACTCTTTGGATACCGTGGAGCTTTTGATGGCGCTTGAGGACGAAGTCGGGTTTGAGATCGAACTCGATGAAAAAGTGACGACGGTTGCGGAGCTCGACGCGTTCATTCAAAAGAAAGCGCAGGTATAAGATATGATCCGATCAAAGATATGCGACATTCTCGGTATCCGCTATCCCGTTTTTCAAGGCGGAATGGCGTGGATTGCCGACGGTAAACTGGCTGCCGCAGTCTCTGAGGGGGGCGGACTGGGTATCATCGCCGCAGGGAACGCTCCCGGCTCGTACGTGCGTGAACAGATCAGGATCGCCAAAGAAAAAACGGACAGACCCTTCGGCGTGAATATTATGCTGATGAGTCCGTTTGCGGATGAAGTGGCGCAGGTGGTCGTTGAAGAAAAGATTTCCGTTGTGACGACGGGCGCAGGTAATCCGTCCAAATATATGGAAAGCTGGAAAGCGGCGGATATTAAGGTCATTCCCGTAGTAGCTTCGGTCGCGCTGGCAAAGCTGATGACGAGGCTTGGCGCAACTGCGTTGATCGCCGAAGGAGGCGAAAGCGGCGGTCACGTGGGAGAACTGACCACGATGGTGCTCGTTCCGCAGATCTGCGACGCGACGACGCTTCCCGTGCTTGCGGCAGGTGGTATTGCCGACGGTAGAGGCGTTGCGGCGGCTTTTATGCTCGGCGCGTGCGGAGTACAGATGGGCACGCGTTTTTTATGCGCGGAGGAATGTAGTGTTCATCCCGTTTATAAAGAAAGAGTATTAAAAGCCACCGATCTTTGTACGATGGTGACGGGAAAACGTTTGGGCCACCCCGTACGCAGTCTTCGTACGCAGTTCGCGCGCGAGTATTGGAAAGCAGAATACGGCGGAATGCCCGACAAGGAGCTGGAAGCTTTTGCGACGGGCGCGCTTCGACTTGCCGTACGGGAGGGGGATCTGGAAAAAGGATGCTTCCTTGCGGGACAGATTGCCGCGGTCGTCAACAGAGAACAACCGGCTGCCGAGATTGTGAAAGAGGTTATAGAAGAGGCAGAGCCTATTTTGAAAGGAGGGTGGAAATGGGTAGAATAGCATTCGTTTTTTCGGGACAGGGAGATCAGTTTCCCGGAATGGGGAAGGAGCTCTTCGAACGATATGAAAGCGCGGCGGCAGTGTTTAAAATGTGCGACGAAATTCGTCCCGGCACTTCCGCGCAATGCTTTGATGGTACGGAAGAGGAACTGAAAATAACGAAAAATACGCAGCCGTGTCTGTTTGCAATGGAACTCGCGGCGGCGACTGTGCTGACGGAAGCGGGCGTCATGCCCGATGCGGTAGCAGGGTTTTCTCTCGGAGAAGTCGTGGCGCTGACGCTTGCGGGTATCGTGGACAACGAAACGGGTTTTCGGCTCGTTTGTAAGCGCGGAGAATTTATGGGGCGCGAGGCGGAAAAATGCGACGCGTCTATGGCGGCGGTCGTCAAGCTTTCACCCGAAACGGTGGAACGGCTTTGCGCGAAATATACGAACGTATATCCCGTCAATTTCAATTGTCCCGGACAGATAACCGTGTCGGGCTTATCCGAGCAGATGTTGGCTTTGGCCGAGGATGTAAAGGCGGCGGGGGGAAGAGCGATCCCTCTGAAAGTAAAGGGCGGATTTCATTCCCCGTTTATGAAAGAGGCGGCGGTAGATTTCGCTTTCGAATTGGACGAAAAAGTATTCTCGAGAGGCAAAATACCTGTCTATTCCGACGTGACGGCGCAACCGTATACGGAAGATGTCACAGGGCTTTTGGCGGGACAGATCTGCAATCCCGTGCGTTGGGAAGATCTTATTCGTAATATGATCGCAGACGGCGTGGATACCTTTATCGAGATCGGACCGGGAAAAACCTTGACGAATATGATTGGAAAAATCGACGGGCGTGTAAAACGGTATTCCGTTTGCGAGCTTGAAACCCTTCTTTCGGAGGTGAAACCGTGTTAAAAGGCAAAACGGCGATTATAACGGGCGGTTCCCGCGGAATCGGCACCTCGATCGCATATAAGCTTGCAGCTATGGGCGCGGATATCGCGATCGTCTACGCAGGTAATCATGAGAGAGCGGGGCAGGTATGTGATCAATGCCGCAGGTACGGCGTACAGGCAAAAGCGTATTGCTGTGACGTAGCGGATTTCGAGGGGGTGAAACAGACCGTTGCGGAGATCAAAAAAGATTTTACGAACGTCGGCATTCTCGTCAATAACGCCGGAGTTACCCGCGATGGACTGATCGCCATGATGAAGGAAGAGGATTTCGATAAGGTAACGGATACCAATTTAAAAGGCGCGTTCAATATGATCCGCCATTGCACGGGGCTGCTTCTGCGCAGCCGCGAGGGCTGTATCGTCAATATCACTTCCGTTTCGGGTTTGATGGGGAACGCGGGACAGAGTAACTATTCCGCGTCTAAAGCGGGATTGATCGGCTTGACGAAATCGGTGGCAAAGGAGTTGGCTGCGAAAAATGTTCGTTGTAATGCCGTCGCTCCCGGATTCATTAAAACGGATATGACGGAAGCACAGGCGGAAAATCCGCTGTTGAATATGATCCCGCTGGGCAGAATGGGCGAGGCGGACGAGGTTGCGGAGGCCGTAGCGTATCTGATAAATGCGAAGTACGTAACGGGTACTGTGCTTTGCGTGGACGGCGGGATCGCTATGTAAGGAGATATTTATGAATGAATGGAAAAGAGTCGTTGTTACGGGCATGGGCGCGGTGACCCCGCTTGGAAACAACGTAGAAGAGACCTGGAAAAATCTGCTCGGAGGCAAAAACGGCATTGCACCCATTACGGCCTTTGATACCAGTAATTATAAGGCAAAGTTGGCGGCGGAGGTAAAAAATTTCGATCCTTTACAATATATGGAAAAGGCGGAAACGCTCCGTACCGACCGTTACGCGCAGTTTGCTGTGGCGGCCGCGGAAGAAGCCGTTGCGGAAAGCGGGATTTGCGGCAGCGTGGCACCTGAACGGTTTGCTGTGTATTTCGGCGCGGGAATCGGCGGTATCACTACGTTTGAAACGGAGCACACCAAACTTATGGAAAAGGGACCGAGAAGGGTGTCTCCTTTGTTCGTTCCCATGATGATCGCAAACATGGCTGCGGGGCTGATCGCGATTCGTTACGATTGTCGTGGTGCGGCAATGCCTGCGGTGACCGCTTGCGCGTCCGGTTCCAACGCGATCGGCGAGGCTATGCGTCTGATCCGTCACGGCTATGCTGACGCGGTGATCACAGGCGGCGCAGAGGCGGCGATCTGTCCTTCGGCAGTGGCGGGCTTTATCAATATGCAAGCCCTCTCTACCGCAGAAGACCCTAACGCGGCATCCTTGCCTTTTGATAAGCGCAGAGGCGGATTTGTAATGGCTGAGGGCTCGGCGGTACTCGTGTTGGAAGAATACGAACACGCGAAGGCGCGCGGCGCAAAAATTTACGGCGAGATCTGCGGGTACGGCTCTACTTGCGACGCATACCACATCACGGCGCCGCATCCCGAAGCTCGCGGTGGCGCACAGGCGATGTTGCTCGCCATGCATGAAGCGGAATATACGGGCAAGGACACCGTATACGTAAACGCGCATGGAACGGGAACGCCGATGAACGATAAAACGGAAACGATCGCCGTCAAAACGGCACTTGGCGAGTCCGCTTACAAGGCGTATGTCAGCTCGACGAAATCCATGACGGGGCATATGCTGGGCGCGGCAGGAGCGATCGAGGCGATGGCTTGTCTGCTTGCGCTTGAAAACGGTATCGTTCCGCCGACGATCAATTTAAACGAACCTGATCCGGAATGTGATCTAAATTACGTTCCCAATAAAGCGGTAAAAGCGGATATCAGTTTGGCGCTGTCCAATTCTTTAGGATTCGGCGGCCATAACGCGTGTCTCGCTTTCAGAAAGGTGTTATGATGAATGGAACGGATATTCGCAAATATGCGGCGCACATGCAGGAGCTGGGGCTTACGGGGTTGGAAGTGACGGAAGACAACAAGGTGGTGCGTTTGGAGCGTACGCCGCCTTCCGTCGTCAAAGAAACGATTGCCGTTCCTCCCGACGCAATGCCGTCGCCCGAACAACGGGAAAACAAGGATTATATCAGTATAAAATCCCCCACGGTAGGGGTGTTTTACGCCGCTCCCGCCGAAAATGCAGAGCCCTACGTATCTATCGGGGATCGTATTGCCAAAGGGCAGACGGTATGTATTATAGAAGCTATGAAGCTGATGAACGAGATCTGTGCCGAAGAGGACGGAACGGTCGCGGAGATCTGCGTGACCAACGGTCAGGTGGTGGAATTCGGTACGGAGCTTTTTAGGATTAAGAGGTAAAGAATGAATCAGGAAGAAATCAAACGGATCATTCCGCATCGCGACAATATGCTTTTGATAGACGACGTGACGGAAACCGACGGAGTTGCCGTCGGGCATTATACGGTGCGCGGACACAAATTCTTTTTGCGCGGGCATTTTCCCGACGAGCCTATCGTACCCGGCGTGATTCTTTGCGAGATCCTCGCACAAACAGCTTGCGTTTTACTCAAAGATGCGATAAAACAGGGTGAGCTTCCCGTTTATACGGGGTTAAACAACGTAAAATTCCGTTCTCCCGTAAAACCCGGAGATACGGTCGAAACCAGCTGTTCTATCAAGCGTAGCAAGCATCCGTTTTATTTTGCGGAAGGGAAGGTCTGCGTCGGGGAAAAGCTTTGTATGTCGGCGGAGTTTTCATTTGCGATCACCGCAGGAGTTTGAGTTATGTTTTCAAAAATATTGATCGCGAATCGCGGAGAGATCGCTGTACGTATTATTCGCGCGTGTAAAGAAATGGGCGTCGCAACGGTTGCGGTGTATTCCGAAGTCGATAAAAACGCTTTGCATGTGGCTTTGGCTGACGAAAGTTACTGCATCGGCGGGGCAGAAGCTTCGGAAAGTTATCTGAAAGAAAATCAGATCGTATCCACCGCAATGCTGGCGGGCGCGCAGGCGATCCATCCCGGCTACGGTTTTCTGTCCGAAAACGCACACTTCGCAAGGTTGTGCAGGCGGAACGGATTGGTGTTTATCGGTCCCGAGCCGGAGAGCATGGAAAAACTCGGTGATAAAGCCGTGATCAAAGAACTGATGCGGGAGGCGGGGCTGAACGTGATCCCGGGGACGAAAGCGCTTCCCTCCGTGGAATCGGCGAAAAAGGCTGCTGCCAAGATCGGTTATCCCGTTATGTTAAAAGCCTGCGCCGGTGGCGGAGGACGAGGTATACGCCTTATCCGTAAGGAAGAAGAGCTGGAAGAGTCCTATAAGCAAGCGACGTCGGAAGCGCTCAGCGCTTTCGGAGACGGCTCGGTATATCTCGAAAAATACGTATTTCCCGCGCGACACGTGGAATTGCAGATTTTGGCAGACGAGCAGGGTCAAGTGGTTTGTCTGGGTGACAGGGATTGTTCGCTGCAAAGGCGCAATCAGAAGTTGCTGGAAGAAACGCCTTCGCCCGCGGTGAACGTCGAACAGCGGAAAAAGATCGTTAAGTCGGTCGTCGCCGCAGTGAAAAAGCTTCGGTACGTAGGCGTGGGAACGCTTGAATTTTTGTTGGATAAAGCGGGGAATTTCTGGTTTATGGAAATGAACGTACGCTTGCAGGTGGAGCATTGTGTAACGGAGATGCTGACAGGGCTCGATCTTGTGAAATGGCAGATTCGCGTGGCGGCGGGTATCCCACTTAATTTCACACAGAACGACGTTCGTTTCAACGGTTCAGCCATAGAATGCCGGATCAATGCACTCAGCTGCGGCAAGCTTGAAATGATGCACGTGCCGGGCGGTCCGTTCGTGCGGTTTGACACTTGTTTGGTGGCAGGTACGTCCGTTTCGCCCTATTACGATTCGTTGCTTGGAAAATTGATCGTGCACGCTAAAACGCGGGAGGAGGCATTGCGGAAGATCCGCGCGGCGCTTTGCGAGTTGGTGATAAAAGGTATTCCCACTAATATAGAAGAACAGTTGCGTATTGTAGGAGATACGCGGTTTATTTCGGGCGATTACGATTTGACGTTTATGGGAAACAGGTGATATATGCCATTGTTAAGTTTTTTAAAACCAAAAAATATATTGGAGGAAGGCGGCAGAACGGTTGCGCCTGTACAACACGATGCGGGAGAACCGGAAAAGAACTGTCCGAACTGTCATAAAGATATTCCTTTGAGTTATCTTTGGCGGCATCAGTCAGTCTGTTCCTGCGGCTATCATTTCCGCATGACCGCTCGTCAGCGAATACATCTGATCGCGGATAAGGAAAGCTTCAAAGAGCTTTATTCCGATCTGCGGTCCGCGGATCCGCTTGTGTTTCCCGGATACGGTGAAAAGCTGAACACGGTGCGTGCGGCAAGCGGCGAGGAAGAGGCGGTCGTTTGCGGCGTCACGAGGATCGGCGGGCAGAAGTGCTGTATGTTCGTTATGGAATCCTATTTCATGATGGGTAGCATGGGGAGCGTCGTAGGGGAAAAGATTACGTTGCTTTTCGAGTATGCGACTGAAAACCGTTTGCCTGTCGTGGGATTCACCGTTTCGGGCGGGGCGAGGATGCAGGAAGGACTGGTATCGTTGATGCAGATGGCGAAAACGAGTGCGGCGGTAAAACGCCACGGCGACGCGGGGCTCTTATATATGGCTGTGCTCACCGATCCGACGACGGGCGGCGTCACGGCAAGTTTTGCGATGGAGGCAGACATCATTTTGGCTGAACCTGGCGCGACCGTCGGATTTGCGGGCGCGCGCGTTATCGAGCAGACGACGAAACAGGTGTTACCTAAAGAATTTCAAAAATCGGAGTTTGTTTTGGAACATGGTTTTATTGATCACATTACGGAACGGACAGGGCAAAAGAAGTTGCTTACGGAGCTTTTGAAAATGCATAACGGGAGAACAGGAGATGGGGCAGAATCCTTACGGTAGAGTAAAGCTTGCCCGTGACGGCAAACGGCCGACGGGGCTGGATTATATCAAAAATATTTTTACGGATTTTATTGAAATGCACGGCGACAGACGGTATGCGGACGACGCCGCAATCGTCGGCGGGATTGCCCGTCTCAACGGGAATCCCGTTACGGTGCTTGCGATCGAAAAAGGG
>JBGVRF010000144.1:0-17965 GCA_045128175.1 Candidatus Scatosoma sp. | reverse complement strand
GTAAAGAGGACTAAGCGTAAACAGAGCATATTTGCGGTTGCGTATTGAAAAAATGCGCAACCGAACGAATAGAAGAATAAAATATAGAAAGGAGATAATATTATGTCGAACAGAGTAGATAATTTGGTTAACATGTTGGACGGTTACGTTGGCGACGGCGGTTATCACCTCAACGTAAACGTATTCAACCGCGAAACGCTTCTGGACGCGCAGGCGCATCCCGAAAAGTATCCCCAGCTCACCATCCGTGTTTCCGGTTATGCGGTAAACTTTATCAAACTGACGAAGGAACAGCAGGATGACGTTATTTCCAGAACCATTCACGAATCCATGTAATGGTAATTTGGAAAGTTGTAGATTGACAAAGAAAAGCCGTCGCCGTTTTTTGGTGACGGCTTTTTGACATCATTTTTCTGCGGTAGGAGGTAAATGTGTTTATCTTATATGTAAAAACGAACGGAAAATGGACAGAATATGCATCTTTTAAAGACCGAAACGGGTACGCCGAACGGGTACGCGCGGTCGCGGCTGAGAAAAAGCAGTCCGCAAAAACGGACGAGGTGAAAAACGCGGCTATTATTATGGAACAGTTTGTCTTAGAGGCTTGTTATTACGCCGAAAACTGTGGAAAAGCAGTGCTTCGCGCATTGCGGTATTTTGACGAAGTGGGCATCTCCAATGACGTGCATGCGGCGTTGGAAGAACTGCTGGACCAAGGTTGCGATGCCTTTGCGCTTGCGGAAGAAAACGAAGATATCTCCACTTATACAGAAGGGGATTTTGACGTTCGTATATAAAAAGAGGTAAGTTATGAAAAAAATAGCAAAAATTTTACTGTGCGCATTGTCTTTAACAATCACATGTGCGGCTTTTCCGGCGTGTGATACGGTCGAGAACATATTGAACAGCGCGTTGGGCGGGGTGTTGAACAGCGCTTTTGGCGAGGTCTTCGGTTCGGAATATATCCCGGACGAGAGCGTATTCAGTTCGGAAGGGATCCCTGATTATAACGCTTCTGACTCGGAAACAGATTATCCCGACATTGAGACGGATGAACTGAGTATTCATTTTTTAGAGCTTGGCAATAAATATACGGGCGATTGCACGCTGATCAAGGTCGGTAATACGGAAGTGTTGATCGACGCAGGTTCGAGAAAGGGCTCGGCAGCAACGATCGTGCCGTACATACAGCAATACTGTACGGACGGCGTGTTAGAATACGTGATCGCAACGCATGCCCACCAAGACCATATTGCAGGCTTTGTCGGTACGGCAAGCGCGGACGGCGTTTTAGAAAGCTTCGTTTGCGAAACGATCATCGATTATCCGTTGACGAATGCGGATTCGGCAATTCGCGAGGAATACGAAGAATTGCGTGACGCGGAGGTTGCGGCGGGCGCGAAGCATTATACGGCACTCGAATGTTGGAACAACGAAAACGGCGCTAAACGCTCGTACGAATTGGCGGAAGGAATTACGATGAATTTCTTGTATCAGAAGTTCTATGAGCAAAAAACGAGCGATGAAAACGATTATTCCGTTTGTATGCTGCTTTCGCAAGGCGATAACCATTATCTGTTTACAGGTGATCTGGAAGGGGATGGGGAAGCCTCGCTCGTCGAAAACAACGATTTGCCGAAATGTGTGCTGTTCAAGGGTGGACATCACGGCAGCCCGACGTCGAACACCGATGCATTGTTGTTGGAGATCAGACCTGACGTCGTGTGTGTGTGCTGTTGCTGTGGTAGTGACGAATACACGTCCAACTTGGCGAATATGTTCCCGTCACAGGCGTTTGTCGATCGCGTAGCGCCGTACACCGATCGCGTATACGTGACGACAATCGTTTCGGATAATAATGCGGGTTATGAATCGATGAACGGCAATATTGTGGTCACGTCGGACGGCAAAGAAGTAACGGTTGCTTGTTCAAACAACGATATTCTTTTTAAAGATACCGAATGGTTTAAAGCGAATAGAACACTACCTCAAGCTTGGTCGGATTGAGTGAAATGGGCATACCAGGTATGCGTTGAAGTGTAAAAAGGGTAAATTATGCAATTTTTGAGAACGGCGCTTTTGATAGGCGAAGAGGGCGTGGAAAAACTGAAAAGATCGCGCGTGGCGGTGTTTGGGATCGGCGGAGTTGGCGGATACGTTGTGGAAGCATTGGCGAGAAGTGGCGTAGGAACGCTTGATCTAATTGACAACGACACCGTCAGTGAAAGCAATTTAAACCGACAGATCGTTGCGTTACATTCGACAATCGGACGGCTGAAAACGGAGGTCGCAGCGGAGCGGGTGAAAGACATCAACCCCGATATTACAGTCAACGTGCACAACCTGTTTTATTTGCCCGAAACGAAGACGCAGTTCGATTTTTCCGCTTATGATTATGTGGTGGATGCGATCGATACAGTCAGCGGAAAGCTTGCGCTTATCGAGCAGGCAAAAGGGAGTAATACGCCCGTGATCTCATCCATGGGTGCCGGAAATAAGTTGGATCCGACGGCGTTTGAGGTCGCGGATATCGCCAAAACCAGCGTTTGTCCTTTGGCACGTGTGATGCGCAGAGAACTGAAAAAACGTGGCATAGAACAGTTGAAAGTCGTGTATTCCAAAGAAGAACCTTTGCCTACTTTGCTTAAAGACAAAGACTCGGGTAAGCCGATCCCGGGTAGCGTAGCGTTTGTTCCGTCGGTGGTAGGGCTAATCATTGCAGGTGAAGTAATAAAAGATCTGAGCAAATAAAAATTTTATATCAAAAATACTTCAAAACGTTCCCGACTTGCTTTTCGGTAAGTCGGGATTTTATTCTTTGAACGAAAAACTGTCGTTTAGCAAGCATAAATATAGCGGTTTGAAGTAAAATAGTAATATGGAAGGAATGGGTAAAAGAATCAGAGAATTAAGAAAGGAAAAGTGTGTGACGCAAGACGTGCTTGCACGTGCGCTTGGTGTGACGCAAGACAGCATTTCCCTTTGGGAAACGGATAAGCGTATTCCGGATACGCAATATGTGGTCGGGATGGCGAAATATTTTGACGTTACGGCTGATTACTTGTTGGGTCTTTCCGACGAATACGGTATTCTTCGCTTAGGTTAAAGAAAAACTATACTTACCAAAAAGCAATTAATTTAGGTCGCATTTTTAAAACACCGTTGCGGTTTTCGCAACGGTGTTTTTGCGTATGAAATACAAATGAGGGGAGCAGGTATGCGTTGACTTACAAATTGGTGACCGCGCCGAGAAAGAGTGGCAACCCCGTGGCGTTGTCCACGATCGCGTAAACGTAGGGGCGGTCAAGGACGATATAGATATCATTGGAGACTGCACCTTCACCATCCATGCCTCCGATCGTGATCGCCGCGGCTTTCGTGCCTTCGCGATCGACTTGGATAAACACTTTTTGCTTGATAAAACCGCAATAAAGTGGGGTAACGTCGGACATTTTTGAAAAATCTGCCGTTTTCGTAAACATATCCGTTACGCCCAGCGTTTGCAAAATGGGGGTCAGGTCGTGGTCGGCTTCGTATTTGAATTCGGGCATTCTTGCTTGGACAGAAGCGTAAGAGCGGCTATCCCAAAGCGCCTGCCAAGCTTCGCCGTCAAGAGCGTTGATATACTCGTACACGTCCACGCCTTCGTTAGGAAGCAAGCCCACGAAGCTGTATTTCTTGTCTTTATAGGGGCGCAAAAAGCCGATCGCATCGTCGTCCGAAAGATAGGTGCTTTCGGAGGAATACAACATTTTTACTTCCGATTGTGTCTCGTCGTAGTTGTAGAAAACATCGTCGGAAATATCCGTTTTTTCGTATTCGACGTTCCATTTTGCGTCAAAATCGAGCGCGTTGATCAAATACATGACGGTTTCGTAATTGATCGTTTCGATGACCTTTTTGATCTTACCGTTCGTTTTGTTGTCGCACCAATTGTTGATGTCGTCAACGGTCGTCGTATCGAACGGTGCTTGATACGCCTGCGCGCCGTACCAATCGGCGTTGGTTTGCAGAAAGTCCGCCTTTACGGGGAAGCCTTCGCGTACCCAAACGGAATTGGCAAGGCTGACGCTGCAATCCTTCGATGTGTAAAGACTGTCGGCGTAAGCGTATAGCGAGCGGTTGAGCGTATCGATATCCATACCGAACAGAGCCTGAAGTTGCGCCAACGTTTCGCCGTCCGCGCCGTTTGCGATCAAAGCCAAACACATAGCCGCGGAGAGTGGGGAAAATACCTCGTTTTCGCTATCTTCCGTGATCGTTTGCTTGAAAAGCTCCACGGAAAAGTTTGCCATAGCGGATTTGAAAGCGTCGGTGATCTCGCCTGATTCCGAGGCTTGGCGGGTATAAGCCGCCGAAAGCTCCGCCGCGGCGACCTTCTTTTCGGGGGTGCACGCCGTCGCAGAGCCGAGCATAAGTAAACTTGCCGTCAATGCGACAAATTGAGTTATTCTTTTTTGCATAAAATATAGCCTCCTTTGGTCTTTCTATAAATATAGACAGAAAAAAGGGGGCTTTCGTCACATATATTCAAAAAAATTTTCCCCGGAAAACGAAGGGAGAAAGTATGGGTTGAAGTACGCAATACGAGAAAAATTATTTATTTTCCGGTACTTTTTTAAGATCGTACGGAGTGCTTTGATAAACGAAATAATTCAGCCAGTTGGAAAAAAGCAAATGCGCGTGACTTCGCCAGGATACGAGCGGCGGCTGTGTCTCGTCGTCGTTCGGGAAATAATTTTTCGGTTTTTTAATGGGCTTACCCTGCGAAAGATCGCGAAGGTATTCGTTTTTCAAGGTGTCCGCGTCGTATTCCGAATGTCCCGTGATAAAGATCTGTCTGCCGTTTTTCGAATAGACCGCATACACCCCCGTTTCTTGGGAGGAAGCGAGTATTTTCAGCTCGGAAATCTTTTCGATATCCTCCCGAAGCACCGTCGTATGACGGGATTGCGGCACCATAAACACGTCGTCGAAGCCGCGGAAAAGAATAGATTGCTTGTATTCCACACGGTGCGGGAATACGCCGAACATCTTTTCGGGGACGCCGTATTTTTGTATGCCGTAATGATAATACAACCCTGCCTGCGCGCCCCAGCAAACGTGCAGAGTGCTGTGTACGTGGGTTTTGCTCCATTCCATGATCTGCGTCAGCTCTTGCCAATATTCGACCTCTTCAAACTCGAGATGCTCGACGGGTGCGCCCGTGATGACCATACCGTCGAAGGTCTGGTCTTTTACGTCGTCAAAGGTCTTATAAAACGCCAGAAGATGCTCCTCCGCGACGTTTTTGGATTGGTGCGAGCGGGTGTGGATGAGCTCCATTTCCACCTGTAAAGGACTGTTGCCGAGCAGCCGCGCAAACTGCGTTTCCGTCTCGATCTTTTTCGGCATGAGGTTAAGAACGAGAATCTTCAGCGGGCGGATATCTTGCGTGATGGCGCGATTTTCGGTCATTACGAAAATATTTTCGCTCTCTAACGTTTTTACGGCGGGTAAATTGTTGGGTATTTTAATAGGCATGATGATAAACCTTTTCTATAGAGGTAAGACGAGGAGTTACAGCGTTGCGAGCGCTTGCTCGATATCGGAAATGAGATCCTGATAATTTTCAATACCGCAAGACAGACGGACGAGATCGCCGGGCACGCCCGCCGCGATCAGTTCCTCCTCGTTCATTTGACGATGGGTCGCGCTGGCGGGATGCAGACAACAGCTACGCGCGTCCGCAACGTGCGTTTCGATTGCGATCAGTTTCAAAGCTTTCATAAACTTTTCCGCTGCCGTTCTGCCGCCTTTTACGCCGAAGCTGACGACGCCGCAAGTGCCTTTGGGCATATATTTCTGCGCTAAGTCGTAGTATTTGTTGGAGGGCAAGCCGGGATAATTTACCCAACCGATTTTATCGTTGCCTTCCAGATATTCCGCTACCTTTTGCGCGTTCAAACAATGCCGTTCTACGCGTACGTGCAAGCTTTCAAGTCCAAGATTAAGATAGAACGCGCTTTGCGGCGATTGTGTACAACCGAAATCGCGCATGAGCTGCGCCGTCGCTTTGGTGATATATGCGCCACCTTGCCCGAATTTTTCCGCGTACGTAATGCCGTGATAGCTTGCGTCGGGGGTGCAAAGCCCCGGGAATTTATCCGCGTGCGCCATCCAATCGAATTTGCCTGAATCGACGATACAGCCGCCCACCGCGACGCCGTGACCGTCCATATATTTCGTGGTGGAATGGGTCACGATATCCGCGCCGTGTTCGAATGGGCGGCAGTTAATCGGGGTCGCGAAGGTGTTATCTATGATGAGCGGCACGCCGTGTTTGTGTGCAGCGGTCGCGAATTTTTCAAAATTGAAAACGGTAAGGGCGGGGTTTGCGATTGTTTCGCCGAATACCGCTTTGGTGTTGGGTCGGAACGCCGCTTCCAGCTCTTCCGCGCTGCAATCGGGATGCACAAAAGTAAATTCGATGCCCATTTTCTTCATTGTGACGGCGAACAGGTTGTACGTGCCTCCGTAGATAGACGAAGAGGAAATGATGTGGTCGCCGCAGCTTGCGATATTGAATACCGCGAAAAAGTTCGCCGCTTGTCCCGAAGAAAGTAACATAGCTGCGCTACCACCCTCTAAGGCGCAGATCTTTGCCGCGACGGTGTCGCAGGTGGGGTTTTGCAGACGGGAATAGAAATATCCGCTTGCTTCCAGATCGAACAGCTTGCCCATATCCTCGCTTGTCGCGTATTTAAACGTAGTGCTTTGTACGATGGGGATCTGTCTGGGTTCGCCGTTTCCGGGCGCGTAACCGCCCTGTACGCATTTGGTTTCGATCTTCGTGTCTTTCATAGATATCTCCTTGTGGCAGTACTCGGTCGTCCTCGCGCGCGACCACATAAGAATGAAACTCTTTCTTACAAGTATAACACAGCAATATTTTTTCGTCAAGTGTTTTTGGGCGGGAGGGATAAAAAGAACGCGTTGGAACAAAATAACTGGTATGAAGAAGAGTGGAAAAATAATTTTCGCGGCTGTTTCGCTGCTTGGCGTCATGCCGTTTATCGGTTGCAGACAAAAGACGAACGAGGATTTTTTGCAGGACGTTGTGACGCGGGAGGAGTATGCGTCCGTATATGAAAGGATCGGGGCTCGTGTTACGCCCGATATGGTGACGGAAAAAGAGGACGGCAGGGCGTACGTGACGGTGGATGGCGTGGAATACGAGTTGGGAATGGATTTTTTATCCATGTCAATGGTCTACAACGCAACGCCCGCGCCCGGCTTTGCAACGGCAACGGACGCGTATAATGAATGGTGGCGGCTGTTTATGCAACGCTGGAACTATCTCGTGCCCGAAGCGCCGTTGTATTCTAACCAATATTACGACGTCTACAACGCAAAGATCGACGAATTAAAGACGAATCCTTATTGGAACGTTGCGGATGCGATTATCAGTGCGAAGGTCGTTTCGGGGGGAAATTCGGTGATCTTAGGCAGTAATACCGAGCTTTCGGGCTCTTTTCGTAACGCTTCGTTCGGAAAGTCTGCGCCGGGCGCGGCGGATCTTGCCGTGGAGAAGCTGACAAGCGGATATTCGACCGTGAACACAGACATGGGTGGCTCGTTTGCTTGGGCGGGAGAGGAGATCGTGCGCGAACATACCGAGCAGATGAACGAGGACGGAACGAAAACCTTTGCGGTAAAGATCGCGGAAGATCTCGTGTTTTCCGACGGTTCGCCGATCGAGGCCAAACATTACGTTGCATCTGTGCTCGTAGGTAGCAGTAAAGTAATGAAAGAAGCGGGCGGCGGCGATGCGGCGGGGCTGGCTTTGCAAGGCTATGAGGCGTTCAACGCGTACGCAGGCGAAGGGGATCCCGTTCCTTTTTCGGGCGTAAGGCTACTGGATAAATATAATTTTTCCGTAACGGTAAAAAAGGAATACGCCAATTATTATTATGCGCTTCGTTACGGTGCGTTTACCCCTGTTCCAATGGCATTGTACCAGGGCAGGTATGAGGTGAAGGACGACGGACAGGGTGCCTATATCGAAAAAGGATTTTACGAAAAGACGGAAAAGAACGGTGTAGCGGTATATAAAACGGCGGAGGAGATCGTGAAAAACGTCAACAATACAAAGGCGGAAGATATCCCCTATTCGGGACCGTATATTGTGGAGAACTATGACGCAAGCGCGCGTGTGGCGACTTTGAAGCGCAATCCGTTGTACAAAGGGGATTATCGAGGGAAGGCGAGCATCGACCGTATTTCGTACGTCAAGATCGTGGCCGAAACACAGCTGGACCAGCTGAAGAAAGGGCAAGTGGACGTTTTGGCCTCGGTGACGGGAGGAGAAGAGACGAAAGCGGCTTTGGCGGTTGTGGATAACGTAAAATTCAAAGAAACGCATTACGATCGCGCGGGGTACGGAAAATTGGCGTTCCGATGCGATTTCGGTCCCACGCAGTTTACGGAGGTGCGTCGCGCGGTGATGCACACGATCGACAGAAACGAGTTTGCACAGACCTTTACAGGCGGTTACGGGAGCGTAGTAGACGCGCCTTATTACGTGGGATCGGACGCATACCAGGCGGTGAAGGATAGATTGAAGCTGAATAAATACGATTACAGTGTGGAAAAAGCGAAAACGGAGCTGCGCGACGGCGGGTGGATTTATACGGTGGACGGGAAAAAATATGATGAGGGGGCAGGCGGCGTGCGATATAAGAAGCTGTCGGGATATGAGCTGACGTATAACAACCTTTCCTTTGCCTCGACGGATAACAAGTACCGTACGGTGAAGGTGAACGGCGAATACTATATGCCGCTCGTTATCAACTGGATGGGTACGCAGCCCAACCCCGTGACCGATCAGCTGATCACGGCATGGCAGAACAACAAAAACGCAGGTGAGCGTATAGGCGCGTATATCACGTATACGTCGGGGGATATGAATTCAGCTTTATATGGGGAGTATCATCAAATGCCGGCGTATGGGTTCACGCGGGCGCGTTACGGCGCAGTGAATTTTGCAACGGGTTTTACCAGTGCGGTGTACGATCAAGCATTTTATTGGACGCTGGATCCCGATATGTACGACAATTACAGTAGTAATTATTTACGCGACGAAGCCGATTTTATGAGTAATTATGTTTGAGATGGGCGAAACGCGTAACTGCTGCGCAATGCTTTGTCGGGTTACGTTTTGCTCGCTCGCGTACAGGCGCGTTTCCCGTCGCAAAGCCTCGCCCTTCGCGTCTTGTTTTGAGAGGCAATCTTTTCGAATGAATAAAAATTAGAAATCGAGGAATTTAGTTTTTTGTGGGGGGCAGGGGCAAAGCCGCGAAAAAGCCTTTTAAAAGTAAAGCTTTGCTTTGCGCTATAACGCCGAAGACGTAGGGTGTGAAAGGTCGCGCGGTGACGTAAAAAGCATTGAATTTCCCGTTAAGGGGTACCAGGTATGCGTTGAATAATAAAAGGAGGATAGAATTTGGCAAAATATATCTTAAAAAGATTGCTGTATATGTTGGCGGTGATGCTGATCCTGTCCTTTCTCGTGTTCGCAATCTATAATCTTATCCCCGTAGACAAGGCGGCGGATATGGCGATGCAGGAGATTGCCGCCAATAAAAATTTGAACTATGCCGAGCGGTATTTATATTGGCAACGACGCTACGGATTGGACGGCGGACTTGTGACAAGATACCTGCGCTGGCTGGGGCTCGCTGCCTTTTACGACGGGTCTTTCAACGGCTTGCTGCAAGGAAATTTCGGTTCGTCCGTTGTCTATGGGAAACCCGTAGTCGAGGTCGTCAAAGAACCACTTTTAAATACCGTATTTTTAAATCTGTTTTCGACCGTCGCGGCGCTGGGGATCACCATCCCGTTAGGGATATTTTGCGCGACAAAAAAGGGTAGCAGGCGAGATCTCGGCGTACAGATCGGTACCATCGTCGGTTATAGCATGCCTGTGTTTATCATTGCCATACTTTTCATTTGGCTGTTTGCCGTCAAGCTTGGTGTATTTCCCGTTTCGGGCATGGCGTCGGTGGGGAAGGATTATACAGGCTTTCGCGCTTTTCTCGATCGTGTGTATCATTTCGCTTTGCCGCTACTTGTCATGACCTTCTGTTCGCTTGGCGGAATGACCCGTTACGTCCGTGCGTCCATGATCGACGCGCTGAGTATGGACTGTATCCGCACGGCGCGTGCGAAAGGGGTGCGCGAACGATTGGTCGTGCGTTCGCATGCGTGGCGGAACGCGTTGATCCCTGTCGTGTCGCTCGTTATCGGTTGGCTGCTCGGCATCTTTTCGGGATCGATCATGATAGAGAATATCTTCGGGCTCAACGGGATCGGCAAGGTATATTTCGATGCCCTAACCGCTAATGACAATGAGATCGTGCTTGCCATGCAAATGTTTTATATCTTTATTGCTTTGGTGGGGAATCTATTTGTCGATCTGGCGTATGGGTTGGTCGATCCCCGTATAAGAGTTCATCGGTAAAGACCATCGGAGACGAATATGAAAAAAAACGACGGTGAAAAAAATTTTATAAAACGCGTATTTGGGCATACCATGTCTGCGTTGAAACGTATTTGGCGTTGGATAAAACGCGCGTTTTTCGGCGCGGGAAGAGAGCTGGCAACAGAAGGAGGGGAAAATATCGAAAGTCCGTCGAGGTTGCTTCGTCAGGCGTTTTTCAGCCGCAAAACGGCGGTAGCGGCGTTGTTGTTACTGGTCGGGTTGTTTGCATTTGTATTCATCGCACCGCTGATAAAGCCGATGGACGTCAATTATACTGATCCGTTGCAGCAGAACGTCGCGCCTATCTACTCGATGCGGGCGTTGCCGCGGAAATTAAAAAAGAGTATAAAAACGATCGACGGTTTTTCCGATTTTACCGTCGGGCTTTCGGAAACGGGCGAGGTGTTCGTATGGGGGAATACCCACGACCGTCTGCGTAAGATTGATTTCAAGTCGATCCCCGAAACGGTGGAGGCGGAAGGCGCGGCATGGATCGCAGCGGGAAAAGATCACATTATCGCCGTGACGAAAACAGGCAAGCTCATCGGTTGGGGGGATAAAAGCTGTGGGCAATACGGAAAGGAAACCGTTCTTAATGCCGTTCCCATGCCCGAAGAACTTTTTGCGGGGCTGGAACCGTCGGAGATAGCCGGGCTTTCCTGCGGTTATCAAGCAAGCGCGCTGGTGACGAAAGGTGGGACGGCGTACGTTTGGGGAAATATCAATACGGCGCGTAATCTTGCGGATTTTGTCGGAGTGACCGACGTGGAAAAAATCGTGTTTTCCAATTCCGCGGTGATCGCTCTGCGAAAAGACGGTACGATCAGTACGGGGAAACAACAACTTTTTACCAACGCCGTCGGTTTGAAAAATCGTGCGGAAACATCACTCAACGCATACCTGGGTGGCAGAAAAATAAAAGAGATTGCGGCTTCGGGAAAGTGTATCGCTCTGCTGACGGAGGATAACGAGCTTATCGTTTCGGGTGCGTTTGAAAACGGCGAGGATGATCTACCGAAGCTTGGGGAGGGGGAATATTTTGTCACTCTGGACGGCGGATCCCGACATTTTGCGGGCGTGACCAACCTCGGAAATGCGTATGCGTGGGGGCATAACGCCTACGGTCAATGCGACGTATCGGAAAAGACGGAAGGAAAAACTACAAAGACGTACACGGGTGCGTTGCAGACGTATCTAGTAGATAAAGACGGCGCACTAATCAAAAGTGTTGGATTAAAGGGGTACCTTATGGGCACGGACAGTAGGGGCAGGGATGTGTTCACGCGCATTATCCACGGCGGAAAGATGACGATGACGGTGGGGGCTGTGGCGGTGTTGGTGTCGTCGGCGATCGCGATCGTAGTCGGCTGTTTGTCGGGATATTTCGGCGGCTGGGTAGATACGTTGTTGATGCGGATAACGGAGATTTTTTCTTCCATGCCTTTTTTGCCGTTTGCGATGCTGTTGTCACAGATCATCAAAAATTACAACGTGACCGAAACAATGCGTATTGTTATCATTATGTTGATCTTGGGTGCGTTGTCATGGCCGGGGCTGGCGCGGATGATCCGAGGACAGGTGCTTGCAGAACGGGAAAAGGAATTTGTGACCGCCGCCCGCGCGATGGGGGTACGAGAAAACAAGATCGCTTTCCGACACATATTGCCGAATATTATTTCCGTGATCCTAGTCAGCATGACGCTGAGCTTTGCAAGCTGTCTTTTGACGGAATCTTCGCTATCCTATCTGGGCTTTGGAGTACAACAACCGCGTCCGACGTGGGGGAATATGTTGACGGGTTGCAACAACAGTACGGTGATACAAAATTATTGGTGGCAATGGCTGTTTCCTTCACTGTTCCTATCTTTGGCGACGATATGCATCAACGTCATCGGCGACGCCTTACGCGACGTACTCGATCCCAAAAGCGAAACAAAATGACAGATCAGAAAAAAGGAGAAGTTATGCCTCTGTTACAGATCGATCAATTGCATACCTATTTTCGGACCCGAAAGGGGGTGGTGAAAGCGGTCAACGACGTCTCGTTAACGCTTGAGGCTGGGAAAACACTGGGGATCGTCGGAGAGTCGGGCTCGGGAAAAAGCGTCACGGCCATGAGCGTATTGCGGTTGCTTGACGAAAACGGATATATCGATCGCGGCGAGATCTTGTTTGAACACGACGGCGAACGGATAGACCTCGCAAAATTGCCGCTTGAGAAAATGTATGAGGTGCGCGGGAATCTTATCTCCGTGATCTTTCAGGAACCCATGACGGCACTCAACCCCGTGTTTTCCATTGGGCGCCAGCTTTCCGAGCCCTTTCTTATCCACCGCGGTATGAAGAAAAAACAAGCCTTGAAGGAGGCGGGAAAAATGTTGGCGGAGGTGGGGATCCCTAATCCCGAAACGGTTTTGAAACAGTATCCGCACCAGCTTTCAGGCGGAATGCGTCAACGCGTTGTCATTGCAATGGCACTTGCGTGTCGGCCCAAACTCCTTATCGCGGACGAACCGACGACTGCGCTTGACGTCACCATTCAGGCGCAGATCCTGCGCTTGATGAACGAGTTACAGAAGGAAAATGGCGCCGCGATCCTGTTCATCACGCACGACCTTGGGGTAATCAATGAAATGGCGGACGACGTGGCGGTGATGTATTGTGGACAGGTCGTCGAACGGGTTGAGGCGAAAACGTTGTTTTCCGATCCGCCGCGCAGTCATCCGTATACGGAAGGATTATTAATCTCCGCGCCCGGCGCAAAAAACGCAGGTAAGCGTCTGGAACCTATTCCCGGCAACGTGCCGCATCCGCTGCATTTGCCAAAGGGCTGTAAATTTTCGCCCCGCTGTCGCTATTGCACGGAAAAATGCCAACGGGAAGAACCGCCGCTCGCAGAGGTGACGGACGGGCATTTCATTCGTTGTTTCTATCCCGAAAAATCCGAAAGGAGAAGCGCAGATCATGCAAAAATTGTTGTCAACCGTCAAACTTAAAAAATATTTTCCCATGCCGAAGCGTTCGTTGTTTTCCCGCGAGCGGCCCTATCTTCGCGCTAATGAAGAGATCTCGCTGGATATACGGCAAGGGGAAACCTTCGGACTGGTCGGAGAGAGCGGTTGCGGAAAATCCACTTTCGGCAGAACGCTACTCGGTTTGTATAAGCCCACCTCCGGAAAAACGCTCTATTACGGCCAAACGTTGCGGCAATTTATGCCTGCGTACGCAAAAAAATTATCCGATACCGCGGAAGAATTTTCCGACGGCGGCATCGATCTCACCCGTTTGACGGGGGAGGAGATGCGCAGATTGCGTCGGGACCTTCAGATTATTTTTCAGGACCCTTATTCATCTCTCGATCCGCGTATGACGGTAGGACAGATCATCGAAGAGGGGGTAGCAACGCATAAATTTTTCAAACGCGGTTCGACGGAGATGCGGGAGTACGTTTTAAAAGTGATGAAGGATTGCGGCTTGCAGGGATATATGCTGCACCGCTATCCCCACCAGTTTTCGGGCGGACAAAGACAAAGGATATGTATCGCCCGCGCTCTTGCCGTCAAACCGAAATTCGTGGTCTGCGACGAGTGCGTTTCCGCCCTCGACGTGTCGATCCAGTCGCAGATACTCAATCTTTTATCCGAATTAAAAGAAAAAGAGGGGTTGACCTATTTGTTTATTTCACACGATCTTTCCGTGGTTCGGTATATTTCCGATCGGATCGGCGTGATGTATTTGGGGCAGATTGTCGAGCAAGGGGACGCGGAAACGCTGTTTTCGCAACCTCGTCACCCGTATACGGTGGCGTTGCTTTCGGCAATCCCGACGACGGAGTCGGTACAGGAGGAAAAGATTATTTTAAAAGGGCACATGCCCAGCCCCGTATGTCCGCCCGCAGGATGCCGTTTCCATACTCGCTGTTTTATGGCGCAAGAAATATGTCGACGCATACCTCCCCCTGCCGTAGAGTTGGAAAAGGGACATTTTGCCGCCTGCCACTTCGCGGATATCGAAACGGAGGAAAAGCGTCGGATCGCTCTGGACAGACAAAGAAAACAACCATGATATCATAACAGATCCGTTCTTGCGACTTTTCGAATAAGGACGGTTTTTTGTTTGTAGAAGTTTGTATAAAGCGCAAAAGAATAAAAAATCTGCTTGAAAAAGATGAAAAAATATAAATCCCTTTCGGTTTACCTTGACAAAGTTTATTAAAAAGTATTATAATAAAGATTGAAAGGAAAAACGCAAAACGTTTTTCAAAAAAATCATTCGGAGGATATTAAAAAATATCATGGATCCCCTTCCCCTATCTATTGTGCTCGTAGTTCTGATTCTGCTTTCCGCATTCTTTTCGGGAACGGAAACGGCGTTTTCCTGCGTAAACAAGATCAAGCTGAAAAGTATGGTCTCCGCAGGCAGAAAACACGCAAAAGCGATATACGAGTTCGCCGATGAAAAGTATGACAAGCTGGTCACTGCGATCCTTGTCGGCAACAACGTCGTCAATCTGACGGCTTCCGCGCTCGGTACGATCCTGTTCGGCCAACTGATCGCAGATGCGAACATTGCGGCGACCGTTTCAACGGCGGCCTTGACCGTAGTAGTGTTGCTGTTCGGCGAGATCACACCGAAATACCTTTCCAGCGTCTATCCCGAAAAAATGTGCTATTTCTTCTATCCGTTGATGCAACTGTTCTATTGGTGCTTGATGCCTATCTGCAAGATTTTTGACGGTTATAAGTGGTTGCTTGCAAGGATATTCAAGCTGAAAAAGGACGAAACGATCACGGATGAAGAGTTGCTTTCCCTTGTGGAGGAAGCGGAAGAAGACGGTACTTTGAAGGAAGAAGAGTCCGAGCTGTTGCGTTCCGCGCTCGAATTTGACGATCTGAAAGTGGAGGATATCCTCGTTCCCCGCGTGGACGTGTATGCCGTAGACGAGGATTCGACGATGGAAGAAGTGCTGGAGGTGTTCAAGACAACGGGGTATTCCCGTTTGCCTGTCTATAAAGATACGATTGACAACGTTATCGGGCTTATTCACGAACGGGACTTTTTCGTGGGCTATGTCAAGGGCGAAAAGGAGATCGGGCATCTGGTACAGGACATTGCTTTTACGTCGGAATACACGCGTATCTCCACACTGATGAAGCAGCTGCAAAAGCAGAAGATCCATATGGCGGCGGTGTCGGACGAATACGGCGGCTTGGTCGGTATCGTGACCCTCGAAGATATATTGGAAGAGCTTGTCGGCGAGATTTGGGACGAACACGACGAAGAAGAGGTGCTTTATGGACAGATCGGCGAGGACGAGTATTGGGTGGACGGCAAGTGTTCCTTGGAGGAATTCCTTGCTTTATATGAAAAAGAAGAAGACGAAGAATGTGAATCGAACACCGTCGGCGGTTGGGTCACCGAACAGCACGGCGGGATCCCGCCCATCGGCGAAACGCTGACCGTGGACGGATTGGAAATTAAGGTCGTAAAGGCAACAAAGCAGAAAATCCTCAAGATCCGTTCCAAACGCGCAAAGTACGCGGAGGACGGCGAGGACGATAAAGAGAGCGAAAAATAATTTATTACGTGAGGTAAAGAGAAAATATGGCAACGATTCTGGTTACTGGTGGTAGCGGCTATATCGGTTCGCACACCGTATTGGAGCTTCTGAACAAAAACTACGACGTAGTCGTTGTGGACAATTTCAGCAACTCTTGCTACGAAAGCATCCGCCGCGTGCAACAAATCACAGGCAAGACAGTCACTTTTTACGAAGCGGACATCCGCGACGTGGAAAAGATGGAAGAAATTTTCAGCGCCCATACGTTTGACGCAGTCATTCATTTTGCTGCGTTCAAGGCCGTTGGCGAAAGTTGTCGGATGCCTTTGAAGTATTATGAAAACAACATCAGCGGCACGGTATCTCTTCTTCAGATCATGGAAAAGCACGGCGTAAAGAAGATCATTTTCTCTTCCTCAGCGACTGTGTACGGCGATCCCGAGCGTCTGCCTTTGGATGAAACCTGCCGCCTTTCGACGACCAATCCCTACGGCAGCACAAAGCTCATGATGGAAATGATCATGCAGGATTTGTACAAAGCGGACAACAGTTGGAACATCATTCTGCTCCGTTATTTCAATCCCGTCGGCGCACACGAAAGCGGGCTGATCGGCGAGGATCCCAAAGGTATCCCCAACAACCTCATGCCGTTCGTGGCGCAGGTCGCAAGCGGAAAACTGTATTGCATCAACGTGTTCGGAAACGATTATGATACGCCTGACGGTACAGGTGTACGCGATTATATCCACGTAGTCGATCTGGCATTGGGACATATTGCGGCGATCGAACATTGCAACGATAGCGGCGTACATATTTACAATCTCGGCACCGGTCATGGGTACAGCGTTATGGATATGATCCATGCGTTTGAAAAAGCTTGCGGAAAATCTTTGCCCTATAAGATCTGCAACCGTCGTCCCGGCGACATCGCGGCATGCTATGCCTGCCCCGATAAAGCGAAAAAAGAGTTGCATTGGGAGGCAAAATTCGGCATCGAAGAAATGTGCGCTTCGCAATGGAAATGGCAGAGCGGCAATCCGAGAGGCTATGAGGAGTAATCCTGGCGTCGTATGATTCGACCAGATGAAATAATCCGTTCCAACCGCAAGACGCTGTCCATATCCGTCGACCCGTTCGGGCGATTGATCGTGCGCGCGCCGAAACGTTGCGGCGAGGAGCGGATTTTCGCGTTTCTGAAAGAGAAAGAAGAGTGGATCTTGCGTAAACAACAAGAAAGGAAGAGGGCAGGTATGCGTTTACCGCCCGAAAACTTGAACGGATACGAGTTTTTGTTACTCGGTAAAACCTGTCGCATTCATCTGACGCAAGGCGCGAGGATTGTATACGACAAGGACGCGGATCAGATCTATCTGCCCGAAAATAACGCGCGGGAGCGGCTGGTGAAATGGTTGAAGGAGAATGCAAAGCGCATTTTTACAACGGTGACGGAGCAGTCGGCTACGCGGATGGAAACAAGTTATAAACGGCTTACGGTCACGAGTGCAAAAACACGCTGGGGATCATGCTCGTACGACAACGCGATACGTTTTTCCTTTCGGTTGTTATACGCGCCGCGGGACGTGATCGAATACGTTGTGGTACACGAGCTAGCGCACACAAAGCATAAAAACCACTCGAAGCTGTTCTGGGCAGAGGTGGAGAAATACGTTCCCGACTGGAAAACAAAACGCAAATGGCTAAAGGTCCACGGTATCCTGATGGAGATATTTTAACCAATCAGCGTTTCGGCAACGTTCCGCGGAACCTAGTTGGAAGTCAAGGAACTCAGTTCCTTGCGGGTGTGGGCAGAGCCCATGAAAGAAGCCCTAAAGAAACCAAGGCATTGCCTTGCGTATCACGGCGAAGCCGTCAACGCCGAAGGC
>JBGVRF010000143.1:0-28972 GCA_045128175.1 Candidatus Scatosoma sp. | reverse complement strand
GTCACCTGATCGTCCTCGAGTTTTTCAACGGACAATTCGGGATCGCCTACGACCATAAAGTTTTCCGCTTCTTTCTCGATGATCGTGCCATAATTTTCCGAGAAGAGGATGTTAAGCGCATCTTCATAGAAAATGCCCTTGCCGTATGCGTGTTCGATCACGTTTTTGGGCGCTTTGCCTTTACGGAATCCGTTTACGGCAAATCTGCTTCTGTTTTTAAGATAAGCCTTCTGGATCGCTGCCTTCCATTCTTCACCGTCGAAATCGATGGTGATTTTTACCGTGCTTTTTTCTGCCGCTTTGGTAGTGTACTTCATAATTGAAATTCTCCTGCATCTATATAGTGTTTTATTTTTTGCTTGATCCGCACTAACTAATATTTTACCATATTTATCGAAGAAAATAAAGCATTTTTATTTACATTTTTCGAAATTTGCGGTATAATTTAAGAAAAATAATCGACGAAATACGCAAAGAGGAAAAAAATCATGCCCCAAGACGCATTTCATATCCGCCGCTTGGCGGAAGAACTCAACGCCTTCCTTGTCCATGGCAAGATCAACCGCATCTCCCAGGTCAACAAAGACGAGCTTACCTTTATTATATACACCGGAAAGACGACGGTTAAACTCATTTTAAGCGCGAATGCGTCAAACGCCCGCGTTTGTTTGTCATTGACGGAAAAGGAACCCGCGCCCGTCGCCCCCAATTTTTGTATGCTGCTTCGGAAACACCTCCTCGGCGCGGAGATACTCGCCGTACGCCAATACGAGTTCGAACGTATCATCGAGCTCGATCTGCATTGCACCACAGACTTTTCGGAAAGCACCCGAACGTTGCATTGTGAGCTGATGGGAAAATACTCCAACGTCGTTTTAACGGAAAAGGGGGTCATTCTCGGCGCGTTGAAAACTTCGGCATTGGAGGACAATTCACGCCGTGTGTTGCTTCCCGGGGCGAAGTATTTATATCCCGAGCCGCAGGACAAATTGACGATTTTCGACGGGGCAGGGTTGCGTTCACGGCTGGAAAACTTTATTTCCGTACGCCCCGAGGGCTGGGATGAAGAAGCACTTTCGGTGTTTCTGTTCGAAAACGTGGCAGGGCTCGCCTTGCCCACCGCAAGGGAGATCGTTACGCGTGCGGCGAAGGCGTGCGGCTCCGTGCGGCTGGTATGCTCGCCTGCGGCGACGGGGAACAAACCGCTGTGGGATTTTGTCGGCAATTTTTGCTTGAACGAGCCGTGCAAACCCTGTTTAAAAACGTCGGATGGCACGGAAAACGGCGCGCCGTTGGATTTCTTTGCTTTCCCCGTATCGGACGGAGTGGCGATGCCTTCGCTATGCAAAGCGGAGGATGAATTTTTTACCCGTCGGGAAACGAAAAAGGGATTCGAGGATCGTAAGCGCAAGCTGGAAAACACCGTGCGCGGTCTGAAAAAAAAGCAACTGAAAAAATTGCAGGATACGCTGGAAAGGTTAAAGGAAGCGGAGAAAGCGGAGGAATGCCGCGTCAAAGGCGATCTTTTAACGGCGAATCTGTATCGGGTGGAAAAGGGCATGAACTCGATCGAGTTGGACAACTGGTATTCACCCGATTGCGAGAAGATAAAAATAGCACTCGACGCAACCCTGCCCCCCTCGAAGAATGCACAACGGTACTTTAAAACGTATAACAAACACAAGCGCGCAAAAGAGATACTGACGCCGATATCAGAGCGGGAACAAGCGGAGATCGAATACACGGACAGTGTTGCGACGTCTATTGCGTTGGCGGAGAGCATGGACGATCTAAAAGAGATCGAAACGGAAATGACGGAAATGGGGCTGCTACGCGCGCCGAAGGAGCGGATCGGCGGGAAAAAGAAGGAAGTGCCTATTCCTTTCCGTGAATACGAGCATAACGGCATGAAAATCTATGCAGGCAGAAACAACCTCCAAAACGATCGTCTGCTTCGCGCGGCCGCGCCCGAGGACGTATGGTTGCATACACAAAAATACCATTCTTCGCACGTGATCATCGCGACAGAGGGCAGGCAGGTACACGATGAAACGCTTCTTTTCGCCGCGGAGATCTGCGCATACTACTCCGACGGTCGTGACGGTGACAAGATCCCTGTCGATTATTGCAAGCGCAAATACGTAAAAAAGCCGAGCAAGAGCAAGGCAGGTTTTGTGACGTATACCGATTACAAGACGGTTTTGGTGAAGCCTGATCCGCACAACGGTTAATTTTTTGTCAAAACCTCTTGACAAATGAAAAAATAAGGTGTAATATTGTAAGGGCTAGGAGACGAAATCCATCAACTTCCGGATCGGAGTCAAGAGACATTGCTTCTTGTGGGAGGTTGAGGGCAAAGTCCTCGCATAATACGCTTTTCATAAGCAAGCTCTGCTTGCGCTGATACGCCTTCGGCGTTGATGCGTTGCAACCAACGCAATGAAAGGACGCAAAGCTGAGCTTTGCTTTTTTGGAGCTTTCTTCGTGGGCTCTGCCCACACCCGCAAGGAACAATGTTCCTTGACCCTTGCTTTGTTCGGCGGAACGTAGTCGGAACGTTGGAATAGGATTCCGCAAAACCGTAAATACTGTCAAAAGGAGCATTTTATGCCTATCTCGAAAACGGATTTTGTACGCGCGTTGCAATGCGAAAAAATGCTTTGGCTCGATTCCCATATCCCCGAGCAAAAGATCGTTCCCCCCGAAATACAGGCCAAACTGGACGCGGGAAACGAATTCGGCGATAAGGCAATGGGCATCTTCGGTCCGTTTATCGAAACCACCACTCTGCGCGAGGACGGTCGGCTACATTTTTCCGCTATGATCGAAAAAACGAAAAATTTGCTCGAAGAGCAAACACCCGTTATTTGCGAAGCCTCGTTTTCTTGGTATGGCAATTTCTGCGCAGCCGATATCCTGCGTCTCCAAAACAGCGGCTATGCCCTCTACGAAGTCAAAAACGCCTATGAACCAAGACAAGAATTTATCACCGACCTCGGCTTTCAAAGACTCATCCTACGCAAAAGCGGCGTCAAAGTGACCGCTTCTTGTCTCGTCCTGCGCGGCGACGAGCCGCCTGCGCCGAACTCGGAAGACGCCGAAACGCAAAAACGGCCCACCCAGGGTTGCGTTGAACGCATTAAGCACGACGGTTTTACTTATAAAATCGTGGACGTGACTGCGGCGGCAAAAATGGCGGAACGAACGGCGGAAAAGCGCATTTTCGAATTTGGGAAACTCAAACGCAAGGATGCGGAAATGCCCGGCGTCCAAACGGGCGAGCAATGCAATAAGCCCTATCGGTGCTGGTACTACGAGTTTTGTCACGGAGCGTCCGAACTGGACGTTTGATTTTTCTTTAATTTTCACAAAAAACAATGAGTAAAAAACGGCACGGCGGTGTTTAATTAGTGTAAGACGCAAGACGATGCGTAAACGCCCCGCGAGCCGTAAGGGAGGACCTATGCAAGACGACGGCATCGCGTTATATCGCCGTTTTCTGAGCGGTGACGAAAGGGCGTTGGAAGAACTGATCGCCCTTTATCAGCGCGGGCTTTTACGGTTCCTTTACGGCTACACGCGCGACTTTGCGGTCGCCGAAGACCTGTTGACGGACACCTTTTTTTCTTTGTACTGCAAACGCGCGTATAAAGAAAGACACGGCGTTGCCTTCAAAACCTATCTCTACACAGTCGCGCGCAATAAGGCGCTCAACCACCTGAAAAAACAAGCCCGTCGACGGGAGGTTTCTCTCGACACCCTCGCAGAACGCAACAATGGAGATCTGCCCGACGAGGAAACAGACAAATACTTATACGGTGAAACGATCGAACCCGATCGCGCGCTCGAACGGAAAGAACGCAATACGGCTCTTCATCTGGCTTTGCAAAAGCTGAAACCGGAATATCGTGAGGTTTTGGTTTTGCGCTATTTCGAGGATATGTCCCCCGAAGCGATCGCAAGGATCACGAAACGGAGCTCTAAACAGGTATACAATCTGCTTGCGCGCGGTAAAATCGCGTTAAAGGATAAATTATTATTGGAAGGAGGACAATATGAAGACTTCTAAACAGCTAACGCAGGAAGTTTTGGCAAAGATCGCGGCGCATAAAGAAAAGCAGGCGCTTTTTCGCAAACGCGCGGGTAGAGCTGCTGCCTGTTGTTTGATCGCGATGTTTTTGGTTCCTTCCATCGTTTTTTTATCCGCCAAAGACGAATCGCAGCGTAACAGCCCTATCTCCAAACCCTATGAAAACGAGCAGAGCTCGCCCGTTGATCGGGAAACGAGCGAATCCGACTCGACCAAAACAGTGCAAAACGGAGTAGGCATGTACGAGATCGATGCGCTTATTTGACAACAACTTGACATAAATGCAACATGATTTTTTCTTCGCAAAAGCATTATCACGCATATCATAACCCCGATCGAACAAAAAACGTTCGGTCGGTTTTTTCTTTTGCGGTTAAAAATCTCTTTCCCGAAAAAAAACATTGATTTCTTCGTGTCTTTTATGCATAAACTTCCGTTATATCTATTGACAAAGCCGAGAAATTGTAGTATAATAATTATAATTCCATAATACTGCGGAGGTAAAGAAATGCGTTATTGCTATAAAGTAATGGAGGCTTGTCCTTGTTATTACGAACCCGAAGATCCCAATGAAGTATACGAAGAATCGAAATTTGACGGTGGTCTGCTCGGTCTGATCGGCACGTCGATTTTGCGACTTCTTTCGTTTCTTTTAATGTTGGTACTTGCTGCAGCTTGTGTTGTCGGCGGTATGTTTCTTGCCGTTGGTAGTTTTGAAGCGCTGCTTGATTTTGCAAACCTTGGTGCAACGTTGCAAGAGCTTGAACTGATGAAGCTGTTGTTGGTTATTCCCTTCTTGCTTGTTGCGTTAGTATTCCTTGCTTTTGGTAGCGCATGGCAGGCGGTGATCGGTTTGAGATGGGAAACGAGACACACGATCATCAGAGGTCAGCGTTTATATTTCGACGGTACGGTTTGGCAGTTGTTCGGCAACATTCTCAAATGGTCGATCCTGACGTTGATCACGCTTACCATCTATGGTTGGTGGCTTCCGATCAAGTGGAGAAAATGGGTCACGAAGCATGTCGATCACGATATCGTTGTTGCGTAAAATACATAAAATGTATTAAAAAAGCGGCTTGTCCGCAAACAAAAAGAGAAGTCTTGACGGCTTCTCTTTTTTACGTTATCTTTTAATCCGATTTTTAATCCAGCGAGAATACTTTTACAAGCTTGGGTTGCGCACCCGTTTCGGGGTCGAGCGTCATATCCATGACGTCTTTCATATACTCGTTCCATTTATCGACGATAGGGCTATCCGCCTGTGTTTTTGCGGCGTGATCGACGCCTTTTTCACATTCGTAATATCCGAATAAAGTATTCCCATCCGCCCAAATGGTATAATTACAAATCCCCGCTTCTTTCAAAAGCGATACCAACTCCGGCCAAATCTCGTTGTGACGACGGATATATTCGTCCTTCTTGCCTGCCTTGATCTTTGCGCTCCACGCGTATTTTTCCATAACCGTATGCCTCTATTTTTTATTTTTTAACCGAAAAAACAGCGTTCCGCTGGACCATGTTAGGAAGTCAAGAAACCAGCGTTCCGCTGGACCATGTTAGAAAGTCAAGAAACTCAGTTTCTTGCGGGTGTGGGCGGAGCCCACGGAAAGAAGCCCCAACAAAGCAAGGCTTTGCCTTGCGTTTTCCCTCGCGAAGCGAACAACGCCAAAGGCGTATCAGCGCAAGCAGAGCTTGCTTATAAAGAGTACAATAGTGCGGGACTTCGCCCCTGCACCCCACAAAGGAGCACGTTCCTTAACCCTTAACGAAAAGTCAAGACGTTTTGTTTCTTGTCTAATCACGCCGTAACAAACGTTTGAACGTGAAATATAACGGCGTGCCCAATCCGTATATCCATATCGATTCCGTCAACGCCAACGAACCGACAAAAGCGAAATACGCCGCCGTCATGCTTTCGTAACCGATCCCTCCGTCACATAAAAATACGATGATCAAAGGAATGATCAATGCGTTGCATGCCACAGGAAACAGCCCGCCAAAAATCAATCTCCACACGTCCTTTTTTACGTACCTGCCTACCAGGTACGTGCCGAGCGCCGCCAACAAGGTCGCTAACGATCCGATAAATACGTCGTAAACGAAATAGGGCGAGGTCAGATTCGCCAACATACACCCTACGTAAAGAGCGGGGACCGCTTCGGGAAAAAATAGCGGTAAAATACAAAGCGCCTCCGCAGGACGGACCTGAATAGGACCGAAAGCAAAGGGCGCAAACGCGTAGGTCAACGCCACATACAAAGCTGCGATGATCCCCGCGCGACAGAGTCTTTTCACTGTAAAAACGTTTTTCATGAAATTGTACCTCGGTTTTTTTATACAGGAAGTGTTTTCCGAAAACCTTCCTTTGTGATAATAATTATAGCACGCCTTTGCCACGTTGTCAACTTTTTTTACGCATTTTCTGCGTTTTTTTGCATTCGGTTTGAGCAACGTTCCCACAACAACGCAGCCAGGCCATCCGAAACGATCTCCGCCATCGTATACACCAGATTCAATCGCGTAGTGTTGAGTAACCCGTAATTCATCATCGATTTTTCCGCGACGATTCCCATAATGGAAATATCTCCGATCGAACCCAACTTTTTATTTGCACCCGCGCCCGGCAACAGCGGTTTATCTGTGACCTTCACAAGACCTATGTCACCCTCGTCTCCTACGGCGGCGTCTATAGCAAGGACCGGGCTGCCTCTGTGCGTCTCTTTTAAAAACGTGCGCATATACTTGATCTCTTTCGCCGTCACCGGCGCGGCTAAGGTACCGTACAAATATACGTTCAATCCTTGCGTCTTATATTTCAGCATTGAACCCGCGATCGGGCCGAGCGAGTCTCCAATGGCAAGATCACTCCCAACACACACGATTACAGGCGGCTTTTCTTCGCCTTGTTCAAGGCGCGTTTTTGTATCTGAACGCGTACCTGCCCCCGCCGTTTTACATTCTTTTCGCAAAAAATCAGCGCGCAACAGCTTGTCCGTCGCCATTGCTACGCCATCCGCAGCCAGTTTGTTATAAATATGAAAAGCGTACTCCATAAACCGCGCCTCCGAGGTGGTTGATATGTAAAGGCTGCCTTTCAAGTATTCCCGCTCCGCTCGTTTCTTAAACCAAAAAGAAGAAAAAAGACGTCGCAAGCGCTTTTTCGCGCGTTACAGCGTCTTTTAAAATTTCTATACCACCGAGCTTGCTTTACGTCAACCGATCAACCAACCAAGCACCATATTGACCAGATTATTATGATATAACCAACCGACAAACAAGCTGTTGTCCAGATAAGTCGTGATCGATTCGGAGGGGATCAGCGACACCAACGCCAACACCGCATACACCAGCAACACCCCTTGTATCAATCCTACGACAAAACCCAGCAACACGTTCAACGATCCGATAAGAGAAATGTTCTCCGCCAAAGAGTTTAATATCCCTTTCAGAATGATCATCACAAGCTTCACGATAAGAAAGAGTGCCAGCCCTGTAACCAGACTCACAGTCACGCTCGCAGCCGTTTGTCCGACGATCATCGCCAACGTCGTGCCTGCCGCGATCTCTTCGTTGCCAAACGTATCGATCACCAGCTTAATCAAGAACCCAGGTAAATTTTTCTCCGTCAACGCCGCCTCGATGCCGCCATTGGAAACGTCCAGATCAAATCCCTCGATCTTCAAAAACGCGCCTTCGAACGAACCTTGCAAGCTGCCCTGTAAACCGAACAACCCGTTCGTCATCTCCAACACCGAGTTCGTCAACAGCACCGCAACAATCAACGCCACGATCGTCGAAACAAACCCGAAAAAGCAATCGATAAATCCGCGACGCCCACAGATAAAACCAAAGCCCAAAAGCGCCAGCACCACGACTATATCTAAAATATAGTTCGTAAATACGAAACCGGTCGCATTTAAAATCATACGCTCTTCTCCTTCGTCGCAACTCTTCTGCGACTTTTTGTTTTTTTTCATTATAACACATCTTTTTGATTTTTTCAACAAATTTGCAGAGTTTTTCCGATTTTTTCTTTTAAAGCGAAACGGATGAAACAATTTATACATTTATTCCACACAAAATCTTATGTGGATAACTGTGGACAACTTTTTCCGATTGTGGAAAAGAACATTCGTTTGTGGACAACTCGACAATATTTTTGAAAATTTCTGGCTTTTTTTGCTGCTTTTTGTGAAATTTCTCCATTTAAAAAAGAAGTTATCCACGGTTATCCACAAAAATATTGTGGATAAATGTTATCAACAATCCCGAATGTGGACAAGTTATCCACAGAAAAACGTGGTTTTACACAAAAGAATCGTCGAAAACGCAGGTTTTTTAAATTCAAATTGTTAAGATATAGAAAAGTTATCCACATTTTTCTGTTTTTTAAGGTGGACAACCCTTATTTATCCACATTTTCGGTGGATAAAGGTGGAAAACTTTTCTTTTTGCATACTCTGCAATTATTTATAAATGTATAATATTGGCATTTTTATCCAAAAAAGAAAAGAATAAGAGTAATTTTTTAGCACATTTTACCCGCAAAAAAGGAGTTATCCACAAAAATGTCATTTGTGAAATGACATTATCACGCCTTGTTGCATAAAATTTCGCGTAACGGGCACAGAGCTAAAAAAGGGGGAGATCATTTCCGCTGAAGAAAATCCGACCAACAAAGGATAGCCGAACCGTAAAAATGTTCCCACCGTAGGGAAAGCGGCCTCTGCTTTCCGTCACGTTGGATCAAAGCGGAGTCATAGGAAGTGCCTCTCTTCCCGTCATACCGAGCGAAGCGGCAAAGCCGCGCAGTCGAGTGTATCTTTATATAAATTACGGCATCATTTAAAACAAGATACACTCCATGCGCCTCATTTCATTCGGCTTAGTCGGTATGACAAAGAAAGGCCCGCAACGCTCAACACCTTCCCCTTTGAGAAGAAGGTGTTGAGCGTATGCGAAACGGATGAGTTGGAGCAACGTTCTGTTACATCAGGTCTTTTCTATCTTTCTTCGGTGAGAAAAAATCCTTATTCCCACTGAGCTTTGTTGCTTTATACAACATTTTCTTCCTTTTCAACACCTCATCAGTCAACTTCGTTGCCGGCTTTTCCTCTAAGGGGAAGCCTGATATAATGTCTTTATTTCTACGCGGCGGGCTGAGGTTGCCCGCCCTACGAAGAAAAAACGGAGCCTATACAGGCTCCGTTTTGTTTGATATTCAAGGCGTTATTCGCCGTCTTTTTTGTCGTCCGTCACGATATGCTCCGCGGAAGGCTCGGTTGCATATGCGAAAGGATTGTCTTTATGTGCACCCTCACGACTGTCCATAAACTCGATGACCTCTTTATAGCTTGCGCCTTTCATCAGCATCGCCACTTCCTCGGTGTAGATGGTTTCCTTTTCCACCAACACGCGCGACATATTGTCCATGATCGAACGATTTTCTTTAAGCAACGTAACGGCGCGCTCGTGCGCTTCTGCTATGATCCGGCGCACTTCATCGTCGATCGCCGACGCCGTATCGTCCGAATATCTATGTTCGGAATGACCGTATTCCATGCCCACAAATACGGGCTGATCGGAATCGTACGCCACAAGCCCCAGCTTATCGCTCATACCCCACTGCGTCACCATTCTGCGCGCGAGAGAGGATACGTGCTGAAGATCTGCGCTTGCGCCCGTCGTGATGTCTTGAATGACCAGTTCTTCCGCGACTCGTCCACCGAGCGACATACAAATGTTGTCGACCAACTTGTTATACGAAACGTCGTTGTCATCCGTTTCCGGTCTGGTCATCGTATAGCCCGCAGCACGACCGCGGGGAATAATCGATACTTCGTGTACGGGATCGCAATGCTTGCAAAGACAAGCCAGCACCGCGTGCCCCGATTCGTGATATGCCGTACAGCGCTTGTCGGATTCGGTGACGACGCGGCTCTTTTTCTGCGGCCCCATCAATACCTTATTGATACCGTCGTACAGCTCGAGATTGCCGATTGTCTTTTTACCGTTACGCGCGGCAAGGATCGCCGCTTCGTTCAAAAGATTGGCAAGCTCTGCGCCCGAGAAGCCCGCCGTGATCCGCGCGACTGTCTTGAAATTGACGTCAGGCGCCATCGGCTTATTTCTTGCGTGCACCTTCAGGATCTGTTCACGGCCCTTTACGTCGGGCAGGTTGACGTTGATACGTCTGTCGAATCGACCGGGACGAAGCAACGCGGGATCGAGAATATCCTCGCGGTTGGTCGCCGCCATGACGATAATACCTTCGTTTGCTTCGAAGCCGTCCATTTGAACGAGGATCTGGTTGAGCGTTTGTTCACGTTCGTCGTGACCGCCGCCGAGCCCCGCGCCACGGCGTCTGCCCACGGCGTCGATCTCGTCGATGAAGATGATGCAGGGTTGATTCTTTTTCGCCATTTCAAACAGATCGCGTACCCGCTTCGCGCCGACGCCGACGTACATTTCCACGAAATCGGAACCGGAAACAGAGAAGAAGGGGACGCCCGCCTCGCCCGCGACCGCTTTCGCAAACAGCGTCTTACCTGTGCCCGGAGGGCCGACAAGCAATACGCCCGAAGGAATACGCGCGCCGAGGTTGGAGAACTTTTTCGGACTCTTCAAAAATTCGACGACTTCCTGCAATTCTTCCTTTTCTTCCTCTGCGCCCGCAACATCGGAGAAGCGGACCTTGAGGTTGCTCTGCACCTGTGCTTTGGTCTTACCGATGCTCATCGCGCCGTCTCTGCCGCCGCTTGCGCTACGCATGATCATAAAGCACATCACACCGAGCACGACAATGCTAAGAATGGGGAATATGCTCGACCAAATGCTGCTCTGGTTGGGGTTGGAAAATTCAAGTTTTATCTTGGTGATGTCCACCTGAAATTCGGTACAGAACTGCGAAAAATCCGCATAATCGTAAATCTGCGGACCGATCGAGGAATACGATTTGCTGCCCTGAACGACCTTACCGCTTGCGTCGACCAGCTGTCCCGTCCAGCTGTAACCGTTAAGATAGAGTTTGTTGATCTCACCCGAGGTCAGCTTTTGCAAAAACTCGTTGAAGTCGACCTGAGTCGCTCTTGTAGCGATCTGCATGAACAGGACGCCGAGAAGACCGACGGCAACGACCGCAACAACGACCCAAATAATGGTTTTTGTTTTCTTATTCAAAGTAATTTCTCCTTACTATTTTGCCATGCTTGAT
This sequence comes from Candidatus Scatosoma sp., assembly GCA_045128175.1. Lineage (GTDB taxonomy): Bacteria > Bacillota > Clostridia > Christensenellales > Borkfalkiaceae > Scatosoma. The sequence continues at coordinate 17,666 of JBGVRF010000143.1, read as the reverse complement.
TTACAATGTTTTCGGCGTTTTACCGCTTCACCGTATAATACCTATTTATAACCGAAAGAAAAGGGTTCTAAACGGTCGCGCGAGCGGAAAAATCCGTAACTGCGGTATTATTTTAACATATTAAACGCAGTTTTTCAAGCGTTTCGGCAGGCAAATCGGAAAGATTTAGAAAACGTTCACAAATTTAACACATTTCAGTATTGGAGCGCAGACTAATGAAAATTTCATCTGTAATACAACGTCGCCCGCTTGATTATTTTCCGTTTTTGTGCTATAATATTAAATAATGGGCAAAAAATGCGCTTTCATGCGTCGTTATCGCCCAATAGAACGAGGTCCGTCCATGCAGTCGTTGTTAAAAACCACAAAAGCCTATACTCTTCTCGAAACGGAAGCACGCGAACACCGTCTCGGACACGCGTATCTGTTGCTGTTTGACGACGCAAGGCATCTGCGCGACGCGCTGAAAACGTTCGTTAAGCCCTTTTTCGGGCTCAACGATCTTTCCGATCCCGCGCAAAAACGCGTTTCCGACCTCATCGATACGGAAAGCTTTTCCGATTGTCTGTTTTTTCCTTCGCCCGATAAAAAACTTACCGTTGAGGACGCGGAAAAAATTCAGGAAGAATGTACCCTCAATCCCGTGGAGGGAGAGAAAAAGGTATTCGTTATCGGCGATTTCGCCGAAGCCAACGTCCAAACCCAAAACAAGCTGTTGAAACTGTTGGAAGAACCGCCGCAGGGCGTAGTCTTTCTTTTGGGCGCAACCTCCGTCTTTCCCGTTTTACAGACCGTACTGTCCCGAACGGAAAAATTGGAAATCCAGCCCTTCGACACGACAAGCGTTACCGATTGCCTTGTCCGCAACTACGGAAATAAATTCGACCGTGACACACTCGCACTCTGCGCGGCCGCAAGCGGCGGCAATGTCGGCGAAGCGCAAAATATGGCAGAGGGAGGGCATTACCGTTTCCTTATCGAAAACGCATTCGCTTTAGCGTTGGCTACCCCCTCGCGATTGCCGGCACTTACCCGTCAGGTCGGAGAAACTAAATATAAAAAGGAGTTGCTGAGCCTGCTCCGCATCCTCTTCCGCGACGCACTGCTGATCAAGCTGCAAGCGCTTGGACGCGGCAAGACCGCAAAGGCGCTGCTTTTGGCTGGCGAACAAGCGAAGCTGGAAAAGATCGCGGCAAAATATTCTCCGTCCGCGCTTTTATATGCGCAGGAGGCGATCTCCGCCGCAGAGTTGCAGGTGAAATTCAACGCCGTGTTCGCGCAGTGCATCGAGCTGTGCATAGCGAATATTCTCGAAAAAAACAACGCCGCGTAAATCACGGCGCGGGCATATGCCCGATTTGCGATATTTGTAATATAAGGATTATTTATGGTTAAAGTAGTAGTTATCAAATTCAAAAACGGTGGAAAGCTGTATTATTTCTCCCCCAAAGCGGGAGATGTTTACGAACGGAACATGCCCGTCATCGTGGAAACGGCGAGGGGACTGGAATACGCGTGGGTCGCGTATCCCGAACGACAAGTGACGGACGACGAGATCGTTTCCCCGCTCAAGCCCGTGGTGCGCATCGCGACCCAGAAGGACCGCGAATTTTATGAAGCGTGCGAAGCGAAAAAGCCGCAGGCGATCCAGCTCTGCAAGGAAAAAATCGTCAAGCACGGACTGGACATGAAGCTGATCGATTGCGAATTCGCTTTCGACGGCAGCAAGATCCTGTTCTATTTCACCTCCGCAAACCGCGTGGACTTCCGAGAGCTGGTAAAGGACCTTGCTTCGGCGTTCCATACCCGTATCGAGTTGCGCCAAGTCGGCACGCGCGACGAAGCGAAGCTGCTCGGTGGGATCGCGCCCTGCGGCAGAGTATGTTGCTGCGCGGGGAATATGCCGGAATTTAAAAAGGTGAGTCTGAAGATGGCGAAAACGCAGGGTCTGTCGCTCAATCCCGGCAAGATCAGCGGACTTTGTGGCAGATTGATGTGCTGTCTGGGGTATGAAAACGATTATTACGCGAACGCGTGTAAGAAAGTACCGAAGGTGGGCGCGGAGGTCGGTACGCCCGACGGCAAAGCCAACGTCGTGTCGGTGAATATGCTGAAAATGCAGGTCAAGGTGAAAATGGACGACAAGAACGGCGGATTTATTTATAAAGATTTCCCCGTGCAAGAGTTGCGTTTCAAGAAAAACAACCAGCCCGAAAAGGCGGAAAAGGATGACGATGCGGACGTATTGCCCGAAGTTTAAAAGGAAATTTACAGGCGGCGGAAGACGGTTCCGTCGCTTGTTTTTTTAAATGACGACGGCAAGCTTCCGATCAAAACATACACACGGAAATCTATAAGTATGGCTACCGTCCCGCCGAAGGGATTTCGCATAAGCGTGATCTCCACCCGTACGTGGGCGGTATTCGAGTGTATAGGCGCAATGCCCGACGCGATCCAAAGCCTATGGCAAAAGATTTATACGAAATTTTTCCCCACAGCCGCGTATCAGCCGACCTATGAAATGGATATCGAGGCATACGGCGACGGGGATATGGACAGCCCCGATTATCGCAGTGAAATATGGATCCCCGTAACAAAAAAATAATTTCGATATAAAAAGGCGGCGTATAGCAATGCTATGCACCGTCTTTTATCTATCGAATGTTTCGGAAGGTGACATCGATTTCGGGAATCGCGCCTGCCAACGCGCCGTCCTTGAGCGCGTCGGCGTGTTTTTTCTCGTATTTTTCCAGCCGTTCCACTACCCCGAACAGATCGCAACCGCACGCGCGGCTTTTTTCAAAAACACGACCGATCTCTGCCGCCAGCTTCTTTTCCGCAAGCTCGAAATATCCTCGCGGCACGTCCCCGACGTCGCCCGTCTTTCCGATATCCAGCGCCTCCGAATAATCCATCAATCCCGCGGACATCGTCACGCGGATCTTTAAAAACGCGCGATTGTTTTCACCCAAGGATAACTCAATCTTCGGCGTATTCCGTTTTATCGTCAAAGTGCAAGTCTTGCCTTCCCCCTCGACCGAATACGCCGCCAAACGCAGCTTTCCGTTCACCGCTCCAAAGGCAAACGATTCTTCCCGCGTCAACGTTCCGACCCGCTTCCCGTCCACGAACAGAGCCGTTTCGCCAGCGCTGAACACGGGCTTGTCCTGTTTCTGCTGTCCCGATCCGCCCGAGGTTTCCGAACCGCCTGCGCTTTCACCGCCCGAATCTGAACTATCCGAGCTCGAACTATCCGAGCTTTCCCCGCCCGAGCCGCCCGAGCCCGAGCTATCCGAATCGCTTCCGCTGACGTGTTCCTGTTGCGGTTCCGTTTTGATCACGGGTAAAAAGCCGCTGCGGCTGTCGCTGTAATACCCGATCGAAAATTCCCGCAAGGTCGAAGGCAAAACGGTGCCGACTCGTTCGGCGTGAGGGGAGAGGACCTTTTGCATCGCCACGCTGCCGGAAGGATCGACAAGCGCCGTGGTATTGAGCAGGTCTTTCGCGAACCCGTCGCAGGTCGCCACCAAACAATTATCAGACAAATACTCGTCCCGAAGAAAAAAATCCAAAGCGTCGAACACGTCGTATTCTGCGGCGCTTTTGCCCAAAATGATAAGATTGCAAAAGACCAGCTTGGGATACCAGCCCGTTTTAGCGTTGATCTCCTCGAACGCCGCCGCGACCGTTTTGCCACGGCTGAGCAACTGCACGGTTTCCGATGATTTTCCCTGCTTGGAAGATTGCGGCACAGCGATCTGCGACGTGACGATAAACTCCTCCTCTTCACGATCGATCCCGACCGCCATCACGATGGCAGTTTTCTGCACGTCCAGCATTCCGAAATCGTTGGATAAAAATAAAAACGCAAGAAACAGCACGACGAGCAAATAGTATCGCACGCTGTTTTTTTTATGACTTTTAAACACGACGCGCCTCCTTTTTTCGTGTAGATCGTTGCGTTTCCGAACGCCTGTCACGGGGCAAAAAAATCAAAAACAGGGGTACCAGGTCTGCGATGAGCCAAAAAACAGAGAACAAATTTCCACTGATGACCGCATAAAAAGAATTATAATATTTGTTGCAAAAAAGTGTGAACAGAAATAAGCCGAAACTCAAGATTGCGGCAAACAGCGTACGGCGTTCCGTCCGCACACAACGACAGACGAGATCGGTGGCGTATTGTAAAGGCAGGCAAGTAAAGAAAAACAACGTCGCGGACAGCAGATATACGAAAATCAGATCTATGCGGCCGATGACGGACAGGGCAGGGAAATATTGCGCGATTTTGGAAAACGCATAATGCTGCCGCGCTGCGATGGAAGAATACGTTCCGAAAAACACGGCGAGGAAGAGAAACACGCACAGCGCGCCCGCCCAATATCCTGCCATGATCTTCGGCGCATCTCCCTTTTTATAGCGGCGGCTACCGATCAGCGGTAACAGCAGGATCGCGTCCGAAAAGTGAGGTGTCACGCGCGTGAACGCAGACATGGTATCCCCGAATTTCGTTCCGAACAACGGAAGCAGGTTTGTAAAGTCTGCTTCGGCGAGCGACATTGCGATCAGCGCGAGGAAAGGGAACAGAAACAAAAACAAGCAAAGATCAGCCAATCGCCCGACCGTCTTTATTCCCTTACTGCATACGAATGCGCAGAGGATGAAAAAGAAAGCGAAAGAAAACATCGTCGGCGCGGTATCGAAGAACGCGGCATAGACGAATTTTTCCAGATCCAAGATCGGTAACAGCGCCGAAAAGACAAAATACACGGCATACAGCGCATAAAAAACGACCGTCCAGCCGCCGAGCGCGTTTTGCAACCGTTCCAAAAGGGGCGTTTCCGACCGCGACGCGGCGTAAAGCAGGCCTGCTAACACCGCCGACTGCAACAGAAAATGCAGTAATGCGGGCAACAACAGATCCCCCGCCGCGTACTGCGCAAGAATGGAGGGCGCCTCCAACAGTTTGGAAACGGGCAATAAAAACGCCGCCGCGAAAGCGATCTGCCTGCTGTGGATAGTATCGTTGCGAGGGGTTGCGGGAATGAAATTTGCCATCAGGACTTCCCTCCTTTTTTGTCTTTTTTGCTTTTACTGCTATTTTCCCCCGGCTCGCGAAGTCGGGTCTTATTTTCGGAATCAAAGACCTTCGGGCGGGTTTTGAGGTCGAACATATCGTATTTGACAACGGAATCGCGCAGATCGTGCGGTATAAGGGGCGAAAACGGAGCAAGCAAGGGTGAGCCGAACGAATCGGACGAGATCATATACCACAGTAAAAACGAGCCGAGAAGAACGATGCCGAAGGGGCCCGTACTGCCCGCGACAAGCAAAAACAGCCAACGCAAAACACTGCCCGTTTCCACAAAATTGGGCACGGTGTAAAGGCAGATTCCCGAAAATGCAACGATAATGATGGCGGGCGTGGACAAAAATCCCGCCGACACCGCCGTTTCTCCCAGCACCAGCGCGCCGACAACGGACAGCGACATCCCGACGTACTTCGGCATTCGGATACTCGCCTCTTTCAGAATCTCCAACAAAAGCAACACGACGAACATTTCTAAACTGGGCGAAAGAGGCAGCTCGCGTACGCTGCTGGCAATAGTGAGCATGAGCCCGAGCGGCAACAGTTGCATTTTAAAAAGTTGTGCCGAAACATAAAATGCGGGTAGCAGGGTTGCGATGAACAGCGAAATAAACCGTAAAAACCGAATGATCGTTGCCATAAACGGCGAGATGAAATAATCCTCACTGCTTTGCAGATCTTCGGTAAGAAGATAGGGTGCGGTGAGCGCGATAGGAGAGCCGTCCACAAGGATCCCCACCCTCCCCTCGCAGATCTTCGCCGCGAAAATATCCGGCTTTTCCGTAGTGCCGAGCGAGCGGAAAACCGAATGTTTCCGTGGGGATAAAAACGCGGCGATATACGAAGAATCAGGGGTAAAATCGATCTCGATTCCCTCCAGCTTTTTCGCGATCTCCTCCTTGACGACGGTAGACGAAGTGCCTTCCAGCCAGCACAGCGCGACAGCGGTATCCGAACGCTTCCCCACACGTACCGTCTCAAACCGCAGATCGGGAGATTTTAAGCGTTTTCTGACGAGCGCCATATTCGTCTTAACGTCCTCGATGAACCCTTCCCGCGGCCCCTTCACGGCAATGTCGGTAGGCGGCTCCATAATGGTGCGGACAGGCAACAGCTTCGCCCCGACGATAAATCCGACGTCTACGCCGTCCACAAGGAGGAGGCTGTTCCCGTCCAAAACCTCCTTGCCGAGATCGGCAAGCTTCGACGTCTGTTTCAACTCGGGAAACAGCGTCGCCGTCTTGATGATCTCCGCCGCTTTTTCCGCTGTCATCTCAACCCTGCCCCCGTCCTTTTGTATTTTTTCGCCTACATTGGACGAAAGCTCCACGCGGGAAAGAGGGCGAGCGACAAGATCGCCGAGCAGTTGTTTGTTCACCATTCCGTCCGCGTAGACGACCACACACTGCGTGCCGTCCCCGGAAAGAAATTCGTAAGACAAAATATCCTCGGACGGCAACAGCTTTTTGACCGCCGCGAGATTTTTTTGTAAAGATCTCTGTAACGTATTCACAAGCGCAGTATGCGTGTTCTCGGCGGAAAATATGCCCAATGCAAACAAAAAAGCGCTGACCGAAGTCAACGCTTTCTTTGCTTTATAAAATTTACACTTCGTCGACAGGATTGATCATGTCGAAGATCTTGATAAGCCCTGCGGATAGCGGGAACGCCGCCTGTACGATAATGATGATAAGCAACGCCTGCGGCAGGATCAACTCGAACGACGCCGACTCCGCGAAGATGATGTTCCTCACGATCGGCAACGTCACCCCCACTACGCATAAGAAGATGACGGAAGCAAACAGGATAAGCCGCAAAACGTTGAACGGCTGACAGATCCGATACAGCATCACCACGCCTGTAAACGTCAGCGCGATCGTCACAAGCGCTTTATATTCTATCGTTTCCACCCCACTCGAATCCAAGAACTTAAACGCCTCGGCAAGCGAACTTTGTCTGATCACGTACAACGTCAGCACCCCGACCGCCATCGTCAACGCGCCGGGAATCGCGCGGCTCAGGACGTACGGAATAAACTTGCCCTTCACACGATTGGTGTTCGGCTGCAAAGACAAAACGAACGAGGGAAACGCGCATACGAAAAATTCGTACATCATCATATTGTTCGTTTTAAAGAAATAAGGCGCGTGTAACAAAATGCACACGATCGACAGCACCATTGTCAACAGCGTTTTCGTGATATATAACGAGGACGAATTTTTGATATTATTGATGACCCGTCGTCCTTCGTTCACGATCTTGGGCATCGAACCGAAATTGTTATCCTGCAACACGAGGTTGGACACGTTCTTCGCCGCGTCGCTACCCGAAGCGACGGATACGGCACAATCCGCTTCTTTCATGGCAAGGATATCGTTTACGCCGTCGCCCGTCATCGCGACGGTGTTCCCCGCCTGCTTGATCGCGCGGATCAAAATAGCCTTCTGATCTGGCGTTACCCGTCCGAATACAGTGTACTGATTCGCCGCGTTTTCCACTTCCAGATCGGACAACCCCTCCAACGAGATAAAATGGGAGGCATTTTTGATTCCCGCACGCCGCGCGACTTCGGCAACGGTCACGGGATTATCGCCCGAAATGACCTTTACGGCTACGTCGTTTTCTCGGAACCATTTGATCGTTTCGATCGCGTCCGGACGAATGTTGTCCGACAGCGTGATCAGCGCGATCGGTTTCATTCCCGCCGGCGTTCGATCCCCCTGAATGGGAGTGGGCGAATGCGCCAGCACCAGCACGCGCAATCCCATCTGGGCATATTGCTTGACGATCTTGTCGATCCGCGCGGGCATGGGCCGCAATACGAACTCCGGCGCGCCCATCGCAAACGTGCCGACACCGTCAAAGGTAACGGCGGAAAGCTTCCTCGCCGAGGAGAAGGGCAATACGTTGGTCGCCCGAAGCGCCGAAGAATGTCCGAACCGCTCGTACAAAGCGATAGAGGTCTGGTTGTTGTCGTCCAAGGCGGCAAGCATCGAGCCTAATATATCGTCTACGGAATACTCCGTCGTATTATTAAGCAAAATACAATCGCTGACCTTCATTCTGCCATCGGTAATAGTGCCCGTCTTATCCAGACACAGCACGTTGACGCGGGCAAGCATTTCCAGCGAGTACATATCCTGCACGAGCGTGTTGTACTTTGCAAGCCGAATCATGCCGACGGATAACGCGACGGTAGTCAAAAGCAACAAGCCCGAGGGAATCATACCGATAACGACGGAAGCAGTGCTTTGAATCGCCTCGGCAATGATCTCGTGCATTTCGCCGTCCGTAAACAGATTATACCAAAATCCGCCCTGTTGTTTCAAAGCCTCCCAACTGCCGCCGAGCGCGCTGAAATTGGTCGGGAACATAAACAGCGTGATGACGACGATGATGACGCCGATCGCCTTGATAAAGGTACTGATCGAGTTCATGATCTCCGAATTCGGTCGTTTATACTTTTTTGCCCTCGCAGTAAGCTTGCTGATATAGGTATCGCCGCTGATCTTATCCACACGCGCCGCCACCTGTCCGCTTGCGACGAACGAGCCCGCGTATAAGAGATCACCGTCCTGTTTTTTGATAGGAACGGATTCACCCGTAAGAAGGGATTCGTTCAGCTCCGCATTTCCCTCCAACGCGATACAATCGGCAGGGACTTGCTGTCCCATAGACAAAACGATGATATCGTCCACGACGATCTCCTCAACGGGAATATCCTGTTTTTTCTTATCGCGGACCACGACCGCCGTGGGCGAGGAAAGAATGGACAACTTATCGATCTTGCGTTTTGCGCGGATCTCTTGAAAGATCCCGACGCAGATATTGATAAAGAAGATCGCCACGAACAGGAACTGCGACAACGGCGCGTCCGCAAGCAGCAACGCCACCGCCGCGATCAGACACAACAGATTGAAAAAGGTGCAGATATTGCCGACGAAAATGCTGCGATAGGTCTTAGAGTATTTTTTCCCCGATTTGTTGACGTAGCCCTTTTCGACGCGTTCGTTGACCTGCGTTGTCGAAAGGCCCTCGTTGGGTCGGGCGTCAAAGCGTTTCAGTTCCGGACGCTGTTCCTTCTTTTTGGATTTTTGAAATATTCCGCCGAATTTTCGATTCGGAGTTTTATTTTCGGTGTTTTCGGTGTTCATAACGCGTATCCGCTCCGTATGGTATGCCTTTATTATAGCACACAACAGTTTGAAATACAAGTTTTTTGAAGAATTTTTAAGAAATTTCACAAGAATTTGACAAGGTCGATTGCATTTATTTGCTTTTGAGTCGGAAAAGTTGTATAATATTATGCAAGGCGAGAAAACTCTCTCGGCGGCAAATTTCATTTTGGTATAGCCAAAGCTTATTTTTAAAAAACTTATCGAGGTGACAATATGATCGATATCAATCTTATCCGTACCGATCCGGAATTGGTAAAAAACAACATTCGCAAGAAATTCCAAGACCATAAGCTTCCGCTTGTGGATCAAGCGTTAGAGCTGGACGGCAAACGCCGCGCGTTGATCGCAGAAGGCGACTCCCTTCGCGCCGCGCGTAATACGCTGTCCAAGCAGGTCGGTATGTTAATGAAGGAAGGCAAAAAGGAAGAAGCGGAACAGGTAAAGGCGCAGGTCAAAGCCGACGCAGACCGTCTGCTTGCTATCGAAAAGGAAAACGAAGAGGTAGAGGCGGCGCTGAAAAAGACAATGATGGCGATCCCCAATATCGTGGCGGATGACGTGCCCGTGGGCAAGGACGATTCCGAAAACGTCGAACTGCAACGCTTTGGCGAAGCGACCGTGCCCGAATTCGAAGTGCCTTATCATCTCGATATTCTGGAAAAACTGGACGGCATCGACGTGGATTCTGCCCGCCGTACCTCGGGACAAGGATTCTATTATCTGACGGGCGATATCGCGCGTCTGCATTCCGCCGTTTTGACCTACGCGCGTGATTTCATGATCGACAAGGGCTTTACCTACGTGATCCCGCCGTATATGATCCATGGCGACGTCGTGTCCGGCGTTATGAGCTTTGACGAAATGGAAAACATGATGTACAAGATCGAGGGAGAGGATCTCTACCTGATCGGCACCAGTGAACATTCCATGATCGGCCGTTTTATGGGTCAGATCATCGACGGCAAAAAACTGCCTTTGACCCTGACCAGCTATTCCCCTTGCTTCCGTAAAGAGAAGGGCGCGCACGGCATCGAGGAACGCGGTATCTACCGTATCCACCAGTTCGAGAAACAGGAAATGATCGTCGTTTGCCGTCCCGAAGAGAGCAACGAATGGTATGAAAAGCTGTGGAGCTACACTGTAGAGCTGTTCCGCTCGATGGATATCCCCGTAAGACAGCTCGGCTGCTGCACAGGCGATCTTGCAGATCTCAAATACAAGAGCTGTGACGTCGAAGCGTGGAGCCCCAGACAGAAGAAATATTTCGAGGTCGGTTCGTGTTCTAATCTTACGGACGCGCAGGCAAGACGCTTGTCCATTCGTTATAAGGACGACGACGGCAAGACTAAGCTGGCGCACACCCTGAACAACACCGTTGTCGCGCCTCCCCGTATGCTGATCGCGTTTATCGAAAACCATTTGCAAGCAGACGGCAGCGTGACCATTCCCGAAGTGCTTCGTCCTTACATGGGCGGCAAGTCTGTCATCACCCCGAAAAACTAAAACGGGCATACCAGGTATGCGTTGAATAACAAAAGAACGGCTTTATGCCGTTCTTTTTTCGCCTATTCGCGTCAATCTTTGCCTTGCGTTTTTCGCCTTTCGCGTTGACGGCTTCGCCGTAGTATGCGCAAAACTGCGTTTTGCTTTCTTGGGGCTTTCTTCGTGGGCTCTGCCCCCACCCGCAAGGAACTGAGTTCCTTGACTTCCAAACTGGAGTCAAGAGGTATTACCTCTTGCGCGGTTTTAAGGGCGAGAAGCCCTTAACGAGGTATGGAGCAGAGCTCCATATTATTTGCGGCATTTGTTGAAACCAATATACTTCTGCTCCAAAAGATTAAAAAAGTTTAAAAAACTTTCCGTCATTCGTATTTTTTACGAACGGCGGTTTTTCTTTGCAATTTTATCGTAAGTATGCTATAATAGTCGTTGGAAGAAAAAAACGCAAGTGGATTTTATGAAATACTTATTTTTCGATATCGAATGTTCAGTGGTGTCCAAGACGGCGGCGAAGATCTGTGCCTTCGGTTATTGCCTGACAGATGAAAAATTTCATATTCTTGAAAAGGAAGACATTCTTATCAACCCCCAGGGCGGTTTTCATCTGACCGATCGGAAAGGCTCGCAGGGGCTGGTTTTGCCATACAAATACGAGGATTTTAAAACCTATCCCACCTTCCGCGAGAGAGCGGACAAGATCTACGCGCTATTGCAGGACGAGGACACTCTCGTGGCGGGTCATGCTACCATGAACGACGTCAAATACCTCAATCTTGAAAGCAAACGCTTTTCCCTGCCCCCGTTCGCGTTTGATTTTTATGATACGCAATTTGTATATATGAACAAGATAAACGATTTTTCCCGCCAATTCGGGCTGGGTTCGATCGCAGAGGAGTTGGGCGTGGATTTCGTGCCCCACCGCGCGGTGGACGACGCGTACGCGACGATGCGGGTCGCAGAGGCGATGTGTAAAGAGGCGGGCGGCGTGACGTTTGCCGAGTTGATTGCGCAATACCGTATCACGCCCGGCAGGATAGAAAATTTCGACATCGTCAATCCGACCTCGACGGCGCAGCAAGCCTACCGCGCCGAGCAGGAACGCAAAAAAGAGGAACGGGAACGGTTAAAGACCGCGTTCTACAATTTCGTAGACAGGGAAAAACGCAAACGGGCGAAGGACGGGCTTTTGAAAAACAAAGCGGTATGTTTTTCCCATCCCTTGGAATTACAATTAGAGCTTTCGCAACGGTTATTGAAAGCGGCATTCGCACAGGGCGCGTTTTTCACCTCCCGCGCGGAAGAATGCGATCTGTACGTGTGCTTCGAGGGAGAAAGTGGCCTGCGGTTAAAAAACGTCAAGGATCGAGGCGCAAGGATCTTCACGCCCGAACAGTTCAACGCATACCTGGGTGGGGTGTAGCGGTGAATTGCCGACATTTGTCGACATTAGGAAGTCAAGAATCTCAGTTTCTTGTCTAAGTCCAGAGGCGGAAGCCTTTGGCGCGGTATAGAGCAGAGCTCCATGAATCTTCAACCCAAAATCAAGCAAGGCTTTGCCTTGCGTTTTCTCTCGCAAAGTGAGCAAAGCTATAGGCGTAAAGACGCAAGCGAAACTTACTTCACGGGGCTTTCTTCGTGGAGTTCCACTCCACATCACGGTAAAGGCTATGCCTTTGGTTAGGGGAAACGTTATGTCCAATTTACCTTTACAATTTATTGAAAACATGAAAAAGCAACTCCCCGAAAGCGAGTGGGAGGCTTTTTTCGCCGTTTACGAAAAAAAGCCCTTTAAAGGGGTCCGTTTAAACCCGTTAAAAGGGGGCAGGTTTGCGTTGAGCACTCTTTTACCCTTTCTCGGCGCGTCCGTGCCGTGGGAGGAAAATGGATTTTATACGACGGAGGAGAAGCTCGGCTCTTCCCCCTTTCACGCCGCAGGGCTGTTCTATTCGCAAGAGCCGTCCGCGATGTGCGCCGCGCCTCTTCTCAACGTACAGCCGGGGGAACGAGTGCTCGACCTCTGCTCCGCGCCCGGCGGGAAAGGCACACAGTTGGCTTGTAACATGGACAGCAAGGGCATTATCGTTTTAAACGAGCCCGTGTTCAACCGCGCGAAGATCCTTTCCCAAAACGTCGAGCGCATGGGTATCAAAAACGCCGTCGTTACAAACGAGCTCCCCGCCGCGCTGTCCGTAAAATTCGCGGGGTATTTCGATAAGATCCTCGTGGACGCACCCTGCTCGGGCGAGGGAATGTTCCGCAAAAACGCAGACGAGGCTTTGGGGGAATGGAGCGAAGAAAACGTCGCCATGTGCGCCGCAAGACAGACGGAAATTTTGAACGAAGCGACGAAAATGTTGCGCGTCGGGGGACGGCTCGTCTACTCCACCTGCACCTTTGCAACCGCCGAAGACGAGGGGCAGGTATGCGTTTACCTTCAAAATCACCCCGAAATGCAACTGATAAAACAGGAAAAATTATACCCGCATAGGGTGGACGGCGAAGGCCATTTCGCGGCACTGTTTGAAAAAATAACGGCGACTACGGAATGGGATTCCCGCATCAAATCCGCAAAAAATTCCGTCACCCGCGACGGCGAAAAGGCGTATCGGGATTTCGAAAAAGCATTTTTCAAAACTAAGTTCGCCTCCCGACTATACGAAGCGAACGGGATCCTGTACGAGCTTCCCGAAAACGTGTTCGACTGGAAGGGAATACAGGTCCTGCGCGTGGGCGTACGGCTGGGCGAAGTGAAAAACGGTCGGTTCGAGCCGTCGCACTCCCTCGCCATGTGTGTAAAAAAGGAAGAATGTAAAAACGTCGTCGACCTTGCCCAAGACGATCCGAGGCTGGAAAAATATCTCCGCGGAGAAACGGTCGAAAGCGAAAAAAATGTCAACGGCTGGTGCATTGTTTGCGTACATGGGTACCCCGTAGGGCTGGGAAAGGCAGTCAACGGTAACGTCAAAAACCACCTTCCGAAAGGCTTGCGAAATCATTAAAATTCATTTGTATGTACGCTTAATTATTTACACTCAGGAGGAAAACATTATGTTTGGGACGGAACATCTCATTTGGCTTGCGGTTTGCGTAGTCGCTATTGTTGCAGGCAGTATACATGCGGTGAAAAAACAGCTATCCTTAAAAACGGCGCTGACTATTTTATGTGCGATCTGCGTTGTAAGCGAGGTAGTAAAGATATTCTGCGTATTGATCAGCGAAGAGCGCGTAAACGAATACGGCGTATTTATCAAGGAAACGGACCTGCCCTTCCACCTTTGTTCGATAAGGATATAAAGATGCTGAAAGAAGGTTAGGAATTTGTTACAGAAATGGGCGCGGCGTAGCGCAAGATTTTGAAGCTGCATTGAAATGGTTTGAAAAAGCCACGCATCATTCTTCGGATGAGGATGACCGTAATGGTTCAGACGTAGTTGATTTTGAAAGTTATCTGGATTCGATAAAAGAATTAGGCGACGCTTATCTCAACGGAACGGGCGTGGAAAAGAATGCGGAAAAAGCCAATGAGTGTTATAAACAATTTTTTGAAAAAACAAAGGCTTATGCTGAAGGTGGAGAGGGTGAAGTATATAAATACAGATTGGGCTTCTGTTATATGGATGGAATCGGCGTAGAGAAAAATGCGGCTATGGCTATGCAATGTTGGAAAGACGCACCTTTTCATCTTTACAAAGTTCGCGCCGCATACGATAAACAGGCGAATCAATGGAAAGCAGAAAACGTCTGCCGGCATTGCGGGGGTAAATTTAAAGGATTGTTTAAGAAAAAATGCTCCAATTGCGGTTTGGAGAAGGATTATAAAAAACCGCGTAAAAAGTAAAATAAATTTTGTTCGGGTCGTTTACAAACAAAAAAAGACGTTTATATATACGTAACCTCAATTTTGAAAAGCGCGAAAATTTTGTAAAATTACGCTTTCGCTATTGACAAAAGGGGGAAAGCGTGGTATAATAAGCGCAAAAAAAAATAATTAACAGAGGTATTTTTATGAAATATGCACTCCGAGGCATCACCGCCGAAGAACTCACCTACACCATCAACCGTATCAAAATGGACAAGGATACGAAGATCGAGATCAAACCCCAGTTCTCCCGTACCGTAAGAAGAGTACAGGAAAACGACAAGATCTGGTTTTTGTCCTTGGAGGTAAAGGTCGAATCCACCGAAGATTCCCCTAAGCCCTTCAACCTTAAAGCGCGTCTTGTAGGCGTATTCGAAGCGGAAGAAATCGACAACGATCTTGACAGACAGGACCTTGTCATCAACATGACCGAGATCGTTTATCCCTATCTGAGAGCGGCTGTTTCCTCCTTGACGGCAAACGCGTTCATCAACCCGCTGATCCTGCCCGTTATCCCCGCAGGTACTATGTTCCCCGAGGACAGAGGCGAAACGACGACCGCAGACGCCCCTAACAGCTAATTTTCATTGTTTTTTCAAAAATAACATACTCCCTCTCCCCTGCTTTCGGGATAGGGAGTATTTTTTACGCCGATACGCCGAGCTTCCACCCTGCCTCCCAACACAAAATATGCCCGCTCCTTTTGATTGCGAATTTTGATTGCGAATTTTCCGCAAACAAAAAAGCACCCTTTTGTGGGTGCAAATTAGGGATTTTTAATCCCTGGGAAAATGGCATAGTCGTTAATTCGGCTATGCCGTTTTCTCGTTTATAGGCGCGTTGGGTATTTCACCGATGCCATTGTATATGATTTTAATTCGCTGAAGCCTGTGTCTATCAACCTTTTCAGCCTTGTAGACGAGGATTTTTTCAACAAAAACACGAATAATCTCCGCATCGAGTTCCTTAATGTCCGTATACCTTCTAACCATCGAAAGGAAAGTGTCAACGCCAAGGGACTCGTTTTTTGCGTTTGCCATAAAGCTCTGCAGTTCCGCCATGCGATGTTCCAACTGCCTCTGTTCGGCTTCATAGGTAGCGGTCAGCTTTACAAAACGCTCATCGGAAACCTTGCCTTCGATGTTGTCCTCATAAAGCCTTTGAATAATGCCGTCGAGCTTGGTAACACGAGCTTTGGCTGCCTCAAGCTCCTTCTTGCTTTCACGAAGATTGCGTTCGGTCTCTTGCTTAGATTTCTGCGTTATGAGCCTTACGAACTCGTCCTCGTGTTCCCTCGCATAAGCGGTGACTCTGCGGATGTCATCAAGCAGAAGTTGCTCAATGACCACGTTGCGGATTTGGTGGGAACTGCATTTACCTTTTTGCTTTCGGTATGTAGCGCAAACGAAGTATTCCTTGCTATGCTCCCATCCGCGTCCTCGGACTTGGTAAAGCTTTGCTCCACAATCGGCACAGAACAGCATTCCCGAAAGGATAGGCATCTCACCCATAGGAGTAAGTCTGCGCCTTCCGTCACGGATTTTCTGCACGATGTCAAAGGTCTCTTGGTCGATGATAGCCTCGTGGGTGTTCTCAAAAATCTGCCACTCGGAGCGGTCATTGTGCATCTGCTTCTTATTCTTGTAGGATTTTCGGTAGGTCTTGAAGTTTGCCGTATGCCCCAAATACTCCACACGAGTAAGTAGTCGAGCCACCGTGGAATCGTGCCACACACAAGGGTCATCATCAAGCGTTTTCGCAGGGAGCGTGAGTCCTTGTTTACGAGCGTGCGCCACGGGATTTTCGATTTGCCTTCGTGTCAGTTCTTTAGCAATCTGCGTGGGACCATACCCCTTAACACAGAGGCTAAAGATTTCTCTAACAACCTCTGCGGCTTCGGGGTCAATTATCCATCGGCTCTTGTCCTCGGGGTCTTTTACATATCCGTAGGGCGGATTTGTACACAAAGGTTTACCAGATTGACCTTTTGCCTTGAACACGGCGCGAATTTTCTTACTCGTATCCTTGGCATACCATTCGTTAATAATGTTAAGGAATGGAGTGAAATCGCTGTCCTGCTGATTGGCACTGTCCACACCATTGTTAATGGCAATAAAGCGGATGTCCAAGCCTGGGAAAAATACCTCGGTGTAGTAACCAACCTTAAGATAATCTCTACCGAGTCGGCTCATATCCTTAACGATGACCGTACCGATTTTTCCATCCTCGGCAAGTGCTATAAGGCGCTCCCAATCAGGGCGGTCAAAGTTTGTGCCACTGTATCCGTCATCCACGAAGAACATTGTGTTGCCGAACCCATTGTCATCTGCGTATTTCTGCAGAATGGCTTTTTGGTTGATGATACTGTTGCTGTCTCCCTGAAGTTCATCATCACGGGAGAGGCGGCAATATAATGCCGTAATTTTATCGTTCTTGGCGATAGTAGGCTGTCTGTTATTCAATTTTTACCTCCTTCCGACAGCCTTCAAGCGGTACTGTATTATCCCGTACTATCGCCAAAAAGTCAAGTCATTTTGTTAAGATACTTTTGAATTTTCGGATAACTTTGCGTGGTCAAGAATGAGCTTTTTCACCTTGCCGTACATAGTATCCTTTGCAGCATCAGCACTTACCGATTCCACGATATAGACCACACCGTCAATTTCGGTTTCGGTCTTGTGAGAACATTCCTTGGGTGCTTCCATAGGCTCGTCCTCAAGCGGTCACCTGAATGACCTTGATTGCCTCGGGGCGGATAAGCTTTGCATCGAGATACTCACGAGCAATATAGCCAATCTGCCCATCATCGTGATAAAGTTCGTTAAGAACCTTTACGCTCACGTCGTCACGGATGATAATCCAATAGTAGGAGAAATCACCGAAGGCGATAGGCTTGTCCCCGGCACCGATACTCGGCATATCGTTGCAGATATGTACAGGCTTGCCGAGAATGGTATCGTTAGTGTGATTCCAGATGTAGTTGCCGCCTTCATCTTTGAGGGTGCGGAGATAATATGCGGTCTCATCGTTCATCATCCAA
>JBGVRF010000142.1:0-17076 GCA_045128175.1 Candidatus Scatosoma sp. | reverse complement strand
TCGGCAATTGATAATTGCCGAACGGGGCCGAAGGGGCGCGCCGCTAAAAGCGCAAGTCCCGTTGCCTCAACCAAGAAAAGACTCAGGATTGGATACAATTCTGGGTCTTTTCAATTATAACCGTTCCTTGCAAAACGGATGATATATGGGTTCCATATCAAATGTTTTGATCCGGCGAAAACAAAAAGTCTAATTGAATCTATCTTTTTCCACCCCAAGCCACAGCCCGAGTTGAATTTTGTTTGTAACAAAAAAGATGCGTTGTGAAAATTTTTTAATTTATGATAATTTACTGTATGTTGTGGCATTACTTGAAAAGAAAGGAAAATTTTTTAAGCCCGTTTTGAATTACGTACTCCTAAATTAATGGCTTAAAATTAATAACGACGTACTTTGTAGCTATCTTATGCTCAATTCTTTTTCGTTTTCGATTTGAATATCATTGCCATGAAAAAAGAGAATATGACCGCGGCAGATACCCCGGCACTGGCAGCGATCAACGCGCCCGTAAACGCGCCAAACAGACCTTTTTGCGCACCTTTGATCGCACCGTTTGCCAATAGATATCCAAAGCCACTGATCGGTACTGTTGCCCCTGCGCCCGCAAAATCGACAATATACTGGTATAAGCCCAAACCTTGCAATACGACCCCTGCAAGCATGAATATAACGAGGATCTTTCCTGCTGTCAAATCGGTGAAATTGATGACGATCTGCGCGATCATACAGATCAGACCACCCACCGCAAATGCTTTCACAAATCCCCACAATATTTCCAGATACGGTTCAAACATTTTCCCCCTCCTTATTTCGATAAACCCAAACTGTGATCGGAATTCACACATTTTCTATTGCCACTGCGTGACAAATGCAGGGTATACTTTCCCCCTGTCCGCTCGATACCGTGGAAAGCAAAGCGCCCGTTGCCGCAAGCAATACACGGTTGACTTCCTTACGCCGTAATTTGTCGTAGATATACGAATTGAACACAACTGCACTACAACCTGCGCCACTCCCCCCCTGAAACTCCTTTTCGATCACTTTATAGACGATTTCACCGCAATCAACGTGATTGCTTTGGATATCCACGCCCTTTTCCCAAGTCAGATCTTTCAGGATACGGCTACCGAGCGCGCCCAAATCCCCTGTGATGATCAGATCGTAATCTTGGACCTTACGACCGGTATCTTTAAGATGACGGATAATGGTATCCGCCGCAGCGGGTGCCATAGCCGCGCCCATGTTGTTGACATCGGTAATTCCAAAATCCACTACCCGACCAAACGTTGCACTGGTGATAGCTATAGGAGAGTTTGTGGCACCCATGTCTGCGATGAACGCGCCTCCCGCCCCTGTCACCGTCCATTGTGATTGAGGCGGACGAGTATTGCCCAGCTCCAAAGGATAACGATACTGCCGTTCAGCGGATGAGAAATGACTGCCCGTCGCCGCAACAATCTTTTTCGCATATCCGCCGTCGATAAAGATCGCCGCAATCGCATACGCCTCGGCAAGAGTCGAACACGCGCCGTATACGCCGAGAAAGGGAAATTCAAAATCCCGCGCCGCAAAAGAAGCGGAAATGATCTGGTTTAAAAGATCGCCCGAGATCAACATATCCACATCCTCTTCCTCCGCACCGGCGTTTTCGATCGCTCGATTGATGGCATACGTCAACATTTTACACTCCGCTTTCTCATAAGTGCTTTCCCCGAACGTATCGTCCGTCAATGCTTTATCCACATATTTTCCCACGATTCCCGCACACTCTTTCGGTCCTGCGATCGTGCCCGTGGCAATAATCCGCGGCATATTTTTAAAAAATACTGTTTGTTTTTTCATTCTTCATTTCCCGTTTTTCTTATCCACTCACAAAAACAGATAGATAATCCCGACTAATGTACCCGCCAAAACCCCGTATACAATAATCGGTCCTGCAACGATAAACATTTTTGCCGCCATGCCATAGACAAGCCCTTCCGTTTTAAACTCTATTGCCGGCGAAGCAACGCTATTTGCAAAACCCGTGATCGGGACAATTGAGCCCGCGCCCGCGTTTCTGCCAATCCTGTCATACACCCCGAAGCCCGTCAAAAGCGTACCGAGAAAAATCAACGTCACACTCACCCAGCCGGAAAGCTCATCCCCACTCAGTCCGAAAGCCTGCTCGTATATGATCCGCAAAAACTGACCGATACAACAGATAAAACCACCGACCAAAAATGCGCGAAAACAGTTTTTAAAATGCTGTGTCGGCGGATCGAACGAGTTGACGTACGCAATGTAATTTTTGTTATAATTCGTTCTGTTTTTTCCCGTCATCTCACACCTGCCCCCTTCGTTCCACGGTTTTGGTCGTTTTTCGGAAAGCATGTTTCCCGCTCGTCGCGAGTTTTTCCCTCTTCTTCATATACTTTGATCCGTTCCATATCGACAGTTTGCGGAATGGAAAATTTTTTATGCAAGCGATCTGATTTTCCAATAAAAAAACACCGTCCTCAACCTTTGGTCAAAGACAGTTTATCAGATTCAATAGGCGATACAGCGCCCGACAAAGTAGCGCGAAGCAGATACGTCGTTTCACTTTTAAAAGCTCGATCAAGGCGAAGTAGAGCGGCGTAAATGCAAGCGATGCGCGAAAGACGAGCATTTTTGAAGGGAGATGTACATAAGGGTACACGACCGAAAAAAGCACAGCCTGACAAAGCAGCGCGAAGCAGATACATCGTTTCACTTTTAAAAGCTCGATCAAGGCGAAGCAGATACGTCGTTCTACATTTTGTTACGCTCGACAAACGCCCGAGCCAACGTCACCTCATCGGTATATTCGATCTCCGAACCGATAGGTATCCCGTGTGCAAGCCGCGTTACCGTGACGTCTAACGGCTTGATCAACTTTGCGATATACATTGCAGTCGCATCACCCGAAACGTCGGGATTGGTCGCTACTATTACTTCTTTTACGTTCCCCTCCGAAATCCGTGCAAGAAGTTCTTTAATACGGATATCATTGGGTCCCACGCCCGCAAGCGGATCGATGACCCCGTGCAAAACGTGATATACGCCCTTAAACTCGTGCAGTTTCTCGATCGCCGCAACGTCTTTGGGCTCTTTTACCACGCAGACCACGCTTCTCTCCCGCTCGCGACAGATCGCGCAGATATCTTCCTCAGTAAAATTGCCGCAGACCTTGCAATAATGAACTTTACGCTTTACGCCGAGAATAGCGTCGGCAAAATCCCGTGCTTCCGCTTCCGACATATCGATAATTTTATACGCGTATCGTTGCGCTGTTTTTTTTCCGACCCCGGGAAGCTTGGAAAATTCGTTGATCAGCCGTCCAATCGGTTCGATAAAAATCTCCATCGATTAAATCATACCCCCGAGCGCACCCATATCGCCGTATTTGCCCATTTTCTCCTCGTATACCGCATCCGCTTTTTTATACCCGTCGTTGATCGCAGCCATAATGAGGTCTTCCAGCATTTCAACGTCCGTGGGATCAACAACGCTTTCATCCAGCTCGATACCATTGATGATCTTTTTTGCATTCATATACACGACCACTGCTTCGCCTGCCGCCGTGCCGACGATTTCCCAATCTTCCAACAGCTCTGCCGTCTTTTCCATTTCTTCCTGCATCTTCTGCGCCTGACGCATCAAATTCTGCATATTGTTGTTGCCGCCTTTAAATCCTGCCATGATTTTTTCCTCCGATTTTATCCTATATTTTTTATTTTTCTCGTTCATTTGACCTCGACGTTCACGCCGCCGAAAGTCTCCTTGATCTCGTTCACACCTGCATTAAACGTATCCGCTTGCTTGCCCCTTTGACGGATCGCGTAGCCGCTACGCTCAATACCGATCTGCGCAAACGCCTGCTGTATTAACGCCGCGTGTTCCTCTTTGTTTAACGAACGGTAAATGGTGTCGCTTTCCGTGTATAACACGAAAACGTCATCTTCGTATACCCCGTCCAGATCCATGCACAAGGTCAATAGCACTCCGCTTCGCGCGATCTTTCTTATACTCCGCAAAAACGTGCCGAACGTCGCTTTGGCATCACCCTTCGCCGCAGTTCTTACACCGCGAAGTGTGGGCGTAGGCGTTTGCCGCTCCCGTACCGTCGGTTCTACCTTCGGCGCCGCCTTGGACGCAAACGGTGTATCGGGGACTTCCCGTTTTACCCCTCCGCGAGGCTCGAAGCCCACGTCAAAATATACGTTTCCGCCCGTTTCCGACTCGTCAGGCGGCGCCTCTTCCACCGGCGGCACGTAATCACAGAAGCCGTAATCCCCCCCTTCCGGTTCCGCTTTTTTCGCGGGCTTTCCTACTTGAGCCGAAGTTCTTTCAACCGTTTTTTCAACAGGCAAGGGCGAATCCTCCACGAGCGTAGCCGTAGCATTCATCTCAACCCTGCCCCCCTCGTTTTTCACAAACACGCCCTCTTCCAGACGTTTTTCCAGCTCCGCTACCCGCGCGATCAAAGCTTCGATATCGTAATCCGCTTCCGGCATACTCGCCTTCAAAACTGCCGTTTCGAATAAGATGCGTGGGGAGGTGGAATATTTCAGATCGGTCTCCACCCGTGCGAATATCTCGGTGATACGCAACAACCGATGCCCGTCCGTGGCGCGCGCTACGTTTACGACCTCTGCATACATCGCGTCGGGAAAAGCGAGAATATTTTTTCCGTCACGACAAGTTTTTGCAACCGCACAAGCATTGAGAAAATTCATTACGTCCTTCAAAAGCATTCCCACGCTTTTGCCCGCAGACAAAAACTTTTCCGCGCTCTCAAACGCCTTTCCCGCGTCGCTTTGTAGGATCGCCTCACACAGCTTTGCGACCTCGGAAAAATCCGCGTTTCCAAGCACCGTATTCACGTCCGCATAAGTCAACCGCCCGCTTGTGTACGATGCGCAGGTATCCGCAATGGAAAGCATATCTCTGACGCTCCCTGCCCCCGCGCGCGCGATTGCCGAGATCGCTTCTTCGTCGTACGTTTTTCCGATCCGATCAAATACGTACCGAAGCCGTGCCTCCAGATCCGCTTGCGGGATCAACTTGAAATCGAACCGCATACAACGGGAAAGAATAGTTGCGGGGATCTTCTGCGATTCCGTAGTCGCCAAAATAAAAACAGCATGCGCAGGAGGTTCTTCCAAAGTTTTTAACAATGCGTTGAACGCGCCGGACGAAAGCATATGCACTTCGTCGATGATATACACTTTGTATCGCCCCGCAACGGGAGGATATTGCACTTTTTCACGCAAATCGCGCATCTCGTCCACGCCGTTGTTAGACGCGGCGTCTATCTCGGTAATATCGAGGTTGGACGGATCCTTCAACGCCTCACACGTAGCACATTTTCCGCACGGCGAACCGTCCACAGGAGTTTCGCAGTTGATAGATTGCGCGAAGATCTTCGCAATACTCGTCTTACCCGTTCCGCGAGGTCCGCAAAAAAGATATGCGTGCCCAATTCTGCCCGTATCTATCTGATTTTTCAGTACCGTTACAATATGCTCTTGCCGCACGACGTCGTTCAGCGTCGTCGGACGAAACATTCGGTATAACGCCAGATATGCCATCTTCTCCTCCTTCGTCGGTTATTTTTTAAGTATAATTTGCAACTTTCGTTTGCTTCGCTGGATCGCATTGTCCACACTTTTTGCGCTTTTGCCCGTCGCTTCACAGATCTCCGCGCAGCTCATGCCGTCCATATACATCGTAGTGATCTTGAACTCAAAATCGGACAATACCCGACTCATTTTCTGTTTCAGCTCTCGCTTGTCGTCGCTTAAGATCAATACGTCCTCGGGGCTGAGACCGGTAAACACCCAATCGGACTCCAAAGGCAAAACACAATTATTCAGCGGCTCGTTTTTCTTCCGCGCGGACGATTTGACCGCATCAATAATACGCCTGGACACGCAAAGATAGGCAAAATTTTTGAAGCTCAATCCGTCGGGTCGTTTCTGATAATCGCCAATGGCATTATACAGTCCGATCATTCCCTCTTGAATGAGATCCTCCGTCTCTCCGCCCACAAGAAAAAAACCGCGCGCGCAACCGCGAACAAGCCCCGAATGTCGAAGCAATAGCGCTTCCGTCGCCTGCTTATCTCCACCTTGCGCGAGCCCGACCAGCTCTTCGTCCGTTTTTTTCTTTTCGATGTTTGGCATATTCTGTCCCCGCTCCACGTTAAAGCCTGTTTCTGACGACTTCGTACGCGGCTATACCAAGCGCCACCGAAGCGTTGAGGGAGTTCACCTTGCCCTGCAAGGGAATGGACAAGATCTTATCGCATTTTTCCTTCGTCAAGCGCTTGACGCCGCTGTCTTCACCTCCAACGATCAGGGCAACGTTACCCGAAAAATTCTCTTTATAAATATCCTCGCCGCCCGCTTCCAACGCGTACACCCAATAGCCCTCCTTTTGCAGCTTCTCCACCGCTTGGTTAAGGTTGGGCACTTTCGCCACTTTCATATGCTCCGCCGCGCCTGCGGAAATGCGGATCACGCTCTCCGTCACAGACGCGCTACCCGATTTCGGGATCACTACACCATCCGCGCCCGCGCATTCCGATACACGAATGATGCTACCAAGGTTATGCACGTCCTCGATCCCGTCGCAAAGCACGATAAATCCGCCCTTTTCGCTTTTCTTTTCCGCAATGATATCGTCGAGATCGTAATACTCATAATCGGTCGTATATGCGATAACGCCTTGATGACGACGAGTCTCGCTCTCTTTGTCCAAAACCTGCTTGTCCACAAACTGCACGCGGATATTCTTTTTCCGCGCTTCCGCGAAAATAATGCCCGCAGAACCCTGCGCGCCTTTTTCCAACATGATCTTATCTATATTTTTTCCCGTCTTCAGCAGTTCGATGACCGCGTTTCTTCCTTCCGTTTTCATCTTTTTATCCTCAATCCGTCCTTTTCTCTTCCATGGAAACTATGTAAACTCCTTACAAAAACGAAGGTTTAAAAGCCTTGTCCGCTCCCGTTGCCTTCAATTCGTCCTCGTCCATCACGGATAACAATTCTTCGATTCTGTCATACTCGCCCGTGAGATACAAAAATCCCAAAACAGCCTCAAAACCGGTCGACCGATTATATTCGAGGCTGGACGCGCTTTTGCTCTTCGTTGCTTTTTTCGCGTTTTTACCGCGACGAAAGACGTCCGCTTCTTCTTCGGTGAACAGAGGCATCACCTTATTCAAAAAGGCACTCTGCCCCTGCGCAGAAACCACCTTCGCCGCCGTGCGTTGCAGATCCGCCACCCGACCGACGCCTGTCAAAGCCAAACGTTCGCGAACGTACAGCGAATATACGGCATCCCCGACAAACGCCAACGTTACGGGATTGAGTTGTCTTGCTTCCGTCGCACTTACCGCCGCTTTTCCCAACGCCACGAATTTCGCCTCCGATAATTTCTACCTTTAATTATAACACAATCAAGAAAAAATTACAAGCAAATACAGGAAGTTTTCTCAACACAAACGCGGTTTTAAAAAACTTTCTTTTCCTTTCATGCCGTGAACTCGGACAAATACGTAACGACCCCGGCCGCGATCGAATCCGCGATTTTTTTCTGTCCGTAATCGCTTGTAATAAACGCCTCGTCCGCCGCATTGGACAGAAAACCGCATTCGACGATTACGGAAGGATAGGAAGTACATTCTAACATAAAATAATCGCCGGTCGCAGGAGCTCGGCTTTTTGCGCCCTGCTCGATGTACAGATCGTTAAATCTGTTTTGGATTGCCAACGCCAAAGCCTCCGCTCGCTCATCCGTCTTACTGTAAAACACCTGACCGCCGCGTGAGATACGGGAAGGGTAAAAATTCTGATGTAC
The DNA here is from genome assembly GCA_045128175.1 of Candidatus Scatosoma sp. Taxonomy (GTDB): domain Bacteria; phylum Bacillota; class Clostridia; order Christensenellales; family Borkfalkiaceae; genus Scatosoma. Next base: position 9,210 of record JBGVRF010000142.1, on the reverse strand, counting down.
GGAGATCACCATAAGAGGTTGCGTCTCTTCTATAATCTCCTTTCGACGTTGCATATCCCGCTTTTTAAAGCCATTCGTCGGCGCGCCGTACAAGCCCGCTTCCGTCTTGCGTGTGAGCGTCACCTCAAAGCCCATATCCGTCAATACGTCTTTCAACAGAAGCGATATTTGCAAATTGATATCACTTTCCTTTACGCCCGTCTGCTTCCCCGTCACGCCGCCGTCAACGCCGCCGTGCCCTGGATCCACAACAATGCGCATCCCTCCGTCCGCAAACGTAGACACCGTTTCCGGCGATACCAATACCCTCACACACAAACCAACCGCCGCGATAAAACCGACTAATACCGCCATAGAAAATGCAAAAAACGTCTTCTTCATAGCCCTATTGTATGCGAAGAACCGCGAGAATATGCTTGCTTGTCTACCTGCGCGCTTTTCTTAGATTTTTTAATTCAACAAATACCTGCCCCGTTCGTTTTACTTTTTTAACAGAAAAACCTACCCTCTCGGATAGGCTTTTTATTATAAAAATTTCAAATCTGAAACCTCCGCGCCGCTATGTCCCTCCGTCTTTGCGTGTAAACCGCTCAAACCGTTTGTTCCCCGTTGCGGCGCAGGCAGAAGCGGAAACCCTACTTTCGGTTTCTCCTCCGTTGCGTGATCTGTTTTTTCATTCTTTTCATTCTCCGTCTTCGTTGAGTTTATCCCTGTATCGGTTACCGAAGCGGCAACCGGAAAATCGATCTTTTCCACGTCTCGCATCCACTCCGTATAAATATCCCAAATAGAACTCGTAACAATTCGTCCCACACCTGCCCCTATCATTTTCTGAAAATCGGACAATTTTTCAATTCCCGAGACCTCTAACAGGCAACCGTTGGACAGATCGAAACGCAAGCGCTCGCAACCTGAAAAATACGTCACGCTGAAATATTTTGCCCCGACTTCGCAAGCTATGCGCGCCAATCTTGAAAGCGTCGCCGGCGCGACGGTCTTATCCACCACGATTTTTACCGACGCCTTTTTCGCAACGCGAACGATACTTTTCAATTCTTTTCTAATCTCTGCATAACGACATCCAGCGACCATAGAAGGAGATAAAATAACGGTCAATTCTCCGACGTGACGGCGCAACGCCATGCGCGCTTCTTTGACCTTGACTTTGGTCCAGGTCTCCCCGTTTCCACCGATAATGCAATCCATTTTAACCTTACTACCCGTCAAGTAGGTAGAAACGACCTCCAAAAGCGTAGGCGATACGCGCACCGCCGACTGCTTTAACCGAAGCGCCCGTTCGCAAACGCGATGCGCCTCCTCCGGTTTTTCCACGATTCCGCCCGAACGCGCAACCGCCGCCATGATCTCTTCCACCTTCTTTTGGCGTTTGAAATTGCGATACTCCTCAGCTTCCTTACGCGAAAGCAGAAATTTCTTTTCTTCTTCTCTTACCGTATGCATGGTACCCGCATTCACCGTACCGCCACCGATCGCTCCGTTTTTCACTTCGCTTTTTTCTTCGCCCGCTTCCACCTTCGCTTTAGTGAGTGTGTCTTTTTGTTCCGTTTGCTTTTCCATACACTGAGTATGCGACAAACAAAAACCATTTATTCCAATTTCAACCAATTTGTGACAACGTAAATTTCTTATACTTTCCCTATGAATATTTTTCTTTTTATTTATTATCAATATGCGTTATTGTTTTCTTCCGTCGGGCTCGGTATACTCTGGTTGGTTTTACTGTTCGTCTTATGTCTTGTCGCCGTTCACGTGGCAAGGCTTGCAAAACTCGGTTGGACGTATAGTAAGATCGTAGCTCCGCAAAAAACATCGAAGACAGAACCGCAAGGAAAAAGCGTAAAAGAAGAAAAAACGGCCCCTACCGAGCCGCAAAATCCGTCGCAACCCGTGCAGGAACCCATTTATTATATTGTAGAACGTAAAAAAAAGCGTTCGAAAGCAAGCTACGGCGAACCGAAAGAAATACGCTTTAAATAATTTCCTTCGAACGCGCTCCGATCTTATTTCTCATCGCCGACCGAGGTAACCAACGTCTCTGAGCCCTCGTCGAATTTTTCAAGATTGCCGCCGTCCATCCACAGCCGTTCAAGATGATAAAAAAGCCGCGTTTCGTCGTTGAAGATATGCACGATAACGTCACCGTAATCCACAACTGCCCAACGGCCGTCGCGCACCCCTTCCGTACGGGAAGGCACAATGCCCAGATCGCGCTCGATCAATTCTTCCACTCTCTCGCCCATCGCCTTGATCTGCGGCGCATTGCTACCGCTTGCGATCACGAAATAATCGCAGAGATCCGTCTTTTCACGCACGTACAGCGCAACGATATCTTTTCCGCGCTTATCAGCCAAAGCTTTACATACGGCGATCGCCAATTCTTTACTCGTTATTTCCGCCATTTTCACTCTCCGTTTGTTCTGTTTTTTCGGTTTCTTCAACCGTTTCCGCCTGTTCGGACGCTTCCGTCCCCTCTTTTTCAACAAGCTTTTTATAAAAATCGTAAGCCGCCTGTGTCAAAGGGTAAATTTCGCTACCTTTCGTTTGCAAAAACTCCAAAGTCTGCCGCAACGCTTCTTCTAAACATTCGTCCAGGCTATCCCCCTTCCAAAACAGCTCGCGAAGAACCTCCACGCCCTCATAAGAGCGTTCTTCTTCCAACATATCCGCAAGGAAGATCAGCTTTTCAAGCTCGCTCATTGCAGGCCGCGCGCTGGTGTGGAAGCGAATGGCGTTCAGAACGTCCTCGTCCGTCACACCGAAAAACTTCGCGGCTACGTATGCGCCCGTATATTGATGCAGGACGGGGGCAGGCACGTCCCCCCACGCCGCCTCAAGCTTGAAATCTTTTAGATAATACGAGTGCTTTTCGCTGAGGTTTTTCGCGCAATCGTGGAACAACGCCGCTTCAATCACCTTCCGCTCGGGGATATTCAACTGTGCGGCACGCGTCGCCGCCAGCTCGGCTACGCGGACGCTATGCGCTTGTCGCGCATCCTTTTCTAAGCCTAACGCCGTATTTGCATGCGGGATCTTATACAGCTGCTTACCACAGATATATCGAGCCACTTTTTCGGACGTATACTCGGTTAAACGCATACCTGCCCCCGCCAAAATACGGATCCTGGTCGAAGAAACGTCCGCGCCGTTATATTCGACAACCTTGAAGTTTTTTCCAAATCGCTTATAAAACTCCGCTTGTTCTTTTTCCCACCATGCACCGGATTCGTTTCTGCCGCAAACAGCAAGTGTGACCAGCTGAAGAATACGTTCAGGATCCTTCCAAGTCGGAAAATCACGCAACATATCCGTACCGACCAGCCAGAATATCTCTGCATCGGGATATAAAAAGCGCAAGTATTCGCAAGTGTCGCGGGTGTAGCTAGTGCCTCCCTTGGCGATCTCATAGGCGCTTACCATCGCCTTGTCCACGTCCTCGAAGGCAAGGCGGCACATCTCCAATCTGTCCTCATCGGCACAAAGCGCCTTTTCGGGTTTATGCGGAGGAATGTGCGCGGGCATGACAAACAGTCTGTCCAGCTCAAGTTGTTCGATCGCCGCCTGCGCGAGACGTACGTGTTCGTTGTGTACAGGATCGAAAGATCCACCTAAAATCGCTATTTTCATATATTTTTCATCCTTTGCTTCCTATTATACAATATATTTACTTTTTTTTCAAGTTTAAATTGCATAAAAAACGGTAAAAATTTACGTATGAAAAAAACTGCTTTTATTTCCGATGTGTTTTTTACTTTTTCTATGGCATCACTCGTCACGCTTTGCTTATTTCGGTATCTGGGCTTGCGACTTCTGCCCGCGGTCTTGCTTGCCCTTCTCTGCGGAATGTTGACAGCCGCGGCGATATTCGCATGGCTGCAAAGCAAACGAAAAAACAATTTTCTTAAAAAATCAGACGAGCGTCAAAAGCAAAAATTACTACTGCACCTCGCCCTACTCCCGCCCGAACAAGCGACGGCGTTTTTTCTTGCCGTATTTTCCGAGGAAGAACCAAAAAAATCTTCCGAAAAATGCTTGCAAACTCAATCGAACGCATATTTCCCGATCTTTACCGTTTCTCCCGTAGCCACCGATAAAGTCGTCGAAGTTTTTCGATTTCAAACAGACCTACCGAAAACGTTGCTTTGCGCACAGATCGAAAACGATGCGCAAGCATTGTGCGTCAAATTGGGCATCTCTGTAAAGAAAGACGAAGAGATCTACTGCCTCGTCAAAACGAAAAACGCCCTTCCCGAAAAATATCTCGGCGATGAAAAAAGGGAAGACCGCCGCAACGTAAAACTGCGGCTTTGCTTTGCAAAGACCAACAGTCGCCGTTTTTTTAGCGGCGGCGCGTTAATCCTTTTCACTTCACTATTAACTCCCTTTCCCTACTATTATTTGATTTTCGGAAGCATTTTACTCGTCATCGCGGCATTTATTCGGATATTCGGATACGAATAAAATTTCAGGAGCGCATTTTACGTCTGTAAAGATAAAAATGAGGCACCCAGATACGAGATCACGTGCGATGCAAGCAATGAATATTCGCCAGTTTTCTTAACCGACATCTCTGCTGCCGTTCCAACAACGTACGAACCCAGACACGCGCCGTCAAACGTTGTCAAACCGCAGGCGCAAAGCCCCGCGATCACGCCCGACAACACGTCGCCACTACCCCCTTTCGCCTGTCCGGAGGTACCCGCGGTGTTAAGAGCCGTCCTTTTTCCGTCCGTAACAATGGAAACGGCGTTTTTCAAAAGTACGTTTACGTTATATTTTTCGGCAAACTCCTCCACCGGCGCCAAACCGCCGTCGAGGATCTCCGCCAACGTTTTTCCCGACAAACGGGAAAATTCTTTTACATGCGGCGTCAACAAAACGTCGCATTTTTTCTTCGCAAAAATCGTAGAAAGATTTTCCTTTTCATATTCGGAAAGACTGTTCAAAGCGTCCGCGTCCAGGATAAGCCGTCCTTCAAAGTTGTCCAAAAGATACATAGCCCCTTTCGCGACGTCTTCGGATACGCCCGCGCCCATCCCGTAAGCAATCGAATCGTACGAAAGCAATTTCTTGAAATTCTCCTCGGTAAACGCAACCCTGCCCCCCTCGTTCATAGGTTTTAACAAAGCCTCGGGGGCTTTCAAAATATAATACGGTAAAAGCTCTTTCGGGGTAAACAACGTCGTATATCCCGCACCTGCGCGCAAACACGCCGCCGTCGCAAGATACGCCGCGCCCGTATACTCCTCGCTACCGGCAACAATCGCCGCGCTTCCGTAGCTACCTTTATGCGAATTACGTCTTCTCTGTGGCAACAAGTCCTGCGCCGTTTTCTTATCTGTCCAAGTCGCGTACCGGTCGCCGTGCGGTAGCTCGATCCCGATATCAGCGCGTTTGATCACGCCCGCATGATCGATCCCGTCGCCAAGCAATACGCCCGTCTTTACTTCGCCGATACAAAGGGTTACATCGGCCTTTACAGCAACGCCTTCCACACGACCGTTTTCACCGTTTACCCCCGACGGAACGTCTGCTGCAAGGATCTTAACCCCCTCCGCACGGCTCCCGTTCATTCGCTTTACCGCGCGTTCGTCAGCGCCATGCACCGCGCCGTGAAATCCCGTTCCAAACAAACAATCCACAAAAACCGCGTAACCGTTGCCCGTTGGCACTTCCGGCAACACGTCGCCACCCATATCCAGCCACATACCGAAATTGACGCGGCAGTCATCCGACATACTTTCGGCACAAAAAACCACGGCGACCTCCCGTCCTCGTTCCCGTAAAACACGGGCGCAGACAAATCCGTCCCCGCCATTATTTCCACTACCGCACACGCACAAAATCCGCCCTTTCGGCGCAAGTTTTTCCGCCTCGTCCGCAAGCGCTCTTCCCGCGCGTTCCATCAAAGTCAACGACGGGATCTCCGATTCGTTGATCGTATACTCATCCGCTTCTCTCATTTGTTTGTTGGTAAGTACGTACATAACTTGCCTCCTTCAAATTTTTATGGATACCTCCGCCGCTAACAAGCGCCGTTTTTCGCCTTGTATCTCTACGAGCAAGCCCCCCTCCTCATCGACGGAAAGAAGGGTACCATGTACGCGTTCATCGTCAAAAATCAGCGTGGCTTTCCTGCCCATATATCCGATATATGATAAATATTCTTTCATCGAATGTCCTTGCTCCAGCTCGTCCAGTAATCGTTCGCTGACCTCCGTAACCGAGAACGTTTTTCCCGTCTGCAACTGCATCGTCGTAGCGATCGCCGACAAATCGTCCGGCAGTATGTTGTTGACGTTCAATCCGATCCCCACGACCGACGAGGAAATGAAGTTTCCCGAAAAAACGTTTTCGATCAGGATCCCGCAGATCTTTTTATCGTTTACGTAAATATCGTTCACCCATTTGATAACGGGTTGCAAGCCGTAAAAGCGCAGCGTTTCGCAAACTGCCACCGCCGCATTCGCCATGATCTTAAAAGCATTCTTTGCCGCCATATTCTCATAAAAAGTCAGTTTCGACAAATACACGCCCCCCTCGTTCGAGGAAAATGCACGTCCTTTCGTACCCCGCCCGCCACTCTGACAACTCGCCGTCACGATGAGGTCCCGTCCTTCCTCGCGTTTGGATTTTGCATAATCATTGGTCGACGGCAAGCAAGAAAAATACTCCCTAACGATCTCTTTTTTTTTGTTCATCTTGTACCTGCCTCTGTCATTTCAGCATTCAGTCCCCATCCTCACAGCTTCCATACGACGACAAAGCCGCTTTTGCCACGTCGTAATCGAACCCTTTTCCCATCAGATAACGATACGCCTTTTGCATCGTCGTTTTATCCGCGTCTTTTCCGCGCATATACTTCTGTAAGATCTCTTTCACAGCCTCTTCCTCCCGATCGCTGCCCAAACGTTCTTCCAATGCCGCGTCGATCTCGCTGTCCGATACCCCTTTTCCACGCAACTCCATACGGATAAGCCGTCCGCCTTTACGTTTCGCCACGCTTTCCACGTACGCCTCCGCATACTCGCTGTCATTCAGAAAATTATACGAACGCAATTTTTTCGTTACATAATCGATCACCGCGGGCAAATATCCTTTTTTCGTCAAATATTCCCGTATTTGTTTTTCAGTTTTACGCGTAGCGGAAAGATGAGTAAGCGCCTTGTCGAACGCCGTATTTTTCTCGCTTTCCAGCTGGATCTCTGTCAAGCGCTCCTCTGATACGATCTGTCCGACCTTTAAACGGTTTTTCATCACCGCCTCCAGCGTCAATCCGCAACAAAACCGCCCGTCTACGTATACGTTGCATCGGGTCTTATCCTTGATCTGCGGCGTAATTTCCGTGATCTCGTTCACGCGTTCCCCTCCCAAAAACCGATTTTTATAGCTCGGTTTCTATAATTGTATCACGAAAGAAAAAAAATGTCAACCCTCTCCCCTGCGCGCAAAGAAAAAGCGAGGAAAAAAATTGAAAAATCCGCTCATTTTGTTTACTTTTTCGGGGAAATATGTTACAATTAAAAGCGAAAAGAATCGTGCCCGCTCATCAAGCGGCAACACGCGCTAAAGAAAAGGAGGATCCGTTTTATGAATTTTTACAAAATAAACATCCGCGGCTTTGAAACGGAGTTGCCGATCATGCGACTTCCCAGCGGCATCGGAATCGCATTTTTTAATTTGCACGGCGACAGCGAACTTACCGAGCATTGCGCGAAAGAACTCGCGAAAGAACTGACCGATTGCGAAGTGGTCATCACCGCAGAATCCAAGGGATTGCAACTTACGCATTGTATCGCGCGCGAGCTTGGTCAACGCTATTACGCTGTGGCCAGAAAGACGAAAAAGCTGTACATGCAGGACGGCATCGAAGTCACTATCGCTTCCTCCATCACAACGGGTAAGGAACAAAAATTGTATCTGTCCAAACACGACGTAGACCTTATTAAAGGCAAAAAAGTAGGCATTGTGGACGACGTAGTTTCGACGGGCGCTTCTCTTTCCGGGTTGGAAGCGTTGGTTGAAAAAGCGGGCGGCATCATCCACAAAAAAGCTTTTGTACTTGCGGAAGACGTAGCCGCCGAACGTAAAGACGTTATCTATTTGGCATCTATCCCCGTATTTGCCTGAATTTTCCCAAGCCTTTTTACCATTTTCGGCAAAAAATGCCAAAACCGGATAGGACAGGTAAAAATTTTAATAAAAACGGCAACTTTTTTGCGTTGCCGTTCTTTTTTTCGGCGGAAATACTTGCATTTTTTACGATTATAGTTTATAATGTATATATTCTATAAACAAATTACCCACCGAACGCAAAAACGTTCGGAGAAATTTCAAAGGAGAGTACATAGAATGACACACGAATTTGAAGACGATCTGCACGTAACCCACGACGAGGAGTTTGGCTCCCCTCGCCGCCGCGGCGGATTTTTAGGAAAACTCGTTGCGTTGCTGTTGGGCTTTATCCTCGGCGTCGTTGCCGTGATCGGCGGCGTTGCCGGCGTCGGTTATTGGGCACTTCAAAAGCCCGTAAACGAACTCACGAACACCGTAAACGGTTTCCTTGATCCCGACATCGATTTCAACGAATATCTCAACATGGAAAAATACGGCGACGCGACCTTACTTGAGTTTGTCAACGACGTGATCGGCGCTGCGCAAAGCGTTGCCAACGAAAAAGGTACGCTCAACGATTTCAACGAGATTTCCCCGCTTGTTTCTTCTACCGTCGCAAAGCTGATGGAAAAAGTTGAAGAATTCGGCTTCGATATCGATCAAGACCGGCTGATGGCGACAGAATTCGGTTCGATGATCGATTTCTTTAAAGAGACTATCAACAACACGGCGGCAGGCGATATCCTTCGCAGCTTCGATATGAGCTCCCCTTTGCTTATGGCGCTCTGCTACGGCGAAGAGGGCATCGATTATACGATCGATGAAAACGGCAACGTACAGATGTTGGAAGGCAGCGAAAAGACGCTGATCAAAGATTTCCTCGGCGAAGACGTTAAAAAACTTCTCGAAAAAGTCCCCGTAGGCTCGTTGCTCACTGACCTCGATCCCGACGATCCCGACGACGAAATCATGTTCGCGATCGCGTACGGCACAAAAGGCTCGACCTTCGATTTCGTAACTGATAAAGAAGGCAATAAGACCGTCGCTATGATGCAGGTGCATTATTTCTATGACGGA
>JBGVRF010000141.1:0-4059 GCA_045128175.1 Candidatus Scatosoma sp. | reverse complement strand
CGCCCTGCACGGCGCAAGGGCTCTCAGCCCTTGACCCGTTTTACGACAAGCCTACGATCGTGCCGTCGCTCAGAAGGTCAATCTTTTCCGCCGCGGGATGCGCGCCCAGCCCCGGCATCAGCATGATCTTGCCCGCGATCGCTACGATAAAGCCCGCGCCGCCTTTCAATACGATATCCCGTACCGTGATCCTGAACCCTTCCGGTCTGCCCAAAAGCTCCGCATTATCCGACAACGAGTACTGCGTTTTCGCGATTATGACAGGTAAATTGCCGCAGCCCTTTTCTTCGATCGTCTTGATCTTCGCCAACGCTTCCTCCGAAAAATCCACGCCGTCCGCGCCGTATATCTTCTTGGCTACGTTTTCGATCTTCTTGCATACCCCTTCTTCAAGCTCGTACGGATGGCACAGCTTGGACGGTATCTCGCACGCTTCCACAACCGCTTCCGCCAATTCCTTGCCCCCCTCGCCGCCTTTTAAGAACACGTCCGTGAACACCGCTTTCGAACCGGCTGCCTCCACCGCGTTGATGACAAGATCGGTCTCCGCCTGCGTGTCCGTGAAAAATCTGTTCATCGCGACCACGACCGGCTTCTTGTATACGTTTTTGATATTTTCGATATGCTTCAACAGGTTGGGCATACCCTTTTCCAACGCCGCGAGGTTTTCCTCCGCAAGGCTCGCTTTCTCCGCACCGCCGTGCAACTTCAACGCCTTCACCGTCGCCACGATAACGACGCAATCGGGTTCGATTCCCGCCGCGCGGCACTTGGTATCGAGGAATTTCTCCGCGCCGAGATCTGCGCCGAACCCCGCCTCCGTCACCGCGTAATCGGCAAGGCTCATCGCCGCGTACGTAGCCTGCACGCTGTTACAGCCGTGCGCGATGTTCGCAAACGGTCCGCCGTGAATGATCGCGGGCGTATGCTCGAGGGTCTGCACAAGATTAGGCTTCATCGCGTCTTTGAGCAGCACTGCCATCGACCCGACCGCGCCGGGAATATCCTTCGCGCGGACGTATTCGCCGTCCGTGTTCAGCCCTACGATGATGTTACCAAGCCGTTTTTTCAGATCGTCGATATCGGTCGCCAGACACAGCACCGCCATGACCTCGCTCGCCGCCGTAATGTCGAAATGGTCCTCTCTTTCCACCCCTCTGCCCTTGCCGCCGATCGTGACGTTGATCAGCTCGCGCTCGTTCATGTCCATGCAACGGTGAAAATAGATATTATTCGTATCGATCTTCAGCTCGTTCCCGCGGAATATATGATTATCCATCAACGCGCACAAGAGGTTGTTCGCCGCCGTGATCGCGTGCAGGTCGCCCGTGAAATGCAGGTTTATGTCCGCCATGGGCACCACCTGAGCATACCCGCCGCCTGCCGCGCCGCCCTTGATCCCGAACACGGGTCCGAGCGAGGGCTCGCGAAGAGCCAGACAAGCGCGTTTGCCGATCTTGGACAAGCCGTCCGCAAGCCCGATAGACACCGTCGTTTTGCCTTCTCCCGACGCCGTGGGATTGATCGCCGTTACCAGGATCAACTTCGCCTTTCTTTTCGCGTCCTTGGGCAAGGAGATCTTCGCTTTGTGTTTGCCGTAGAGTTCAAGCTCTTCTTCCGTGAGATCGAGCTTTTTTGCGACCTCGCGGATGTCGATGAGTTCTGCGGATTCCGCAATTTCGATATCCGAAAGCATTATTTATTCTTCCTTTTATGTAAAAATTTTAAACGATTTTTTACCTGAAAGCCACGATAAAGACGTCGCAGCTTCCGTCGCTCTACCCAAGTCGCCGACCGAAAAAAGGGCATAATACCCCTTAAGCAGACTTTGGGTTCATACTATTATACCATATATTTTCGAAAAATGGAATAATTCTGCGGGAATTTTTTGAACTTTTTTAAAAATTTTTATGGGAATTATAGAAAAAAACGGGAATTTTTATTCTTTGCGGCAGGTTTGTAAAATTTTTCGCGGAAAATACGTCCCTTTCGATTGACTTGATCGGGTAAAAAATTGTATAATTGATAAGTAATATTTCAACACTTCGGCGTTCGATGCATTGCTTTGCAACGCTATGAAGAACGCAAAGCAAAGCTTTGCTTGCTTGGGGCTTAGTATTTATGGAGCTCCGCTCCATACCTTACCAAAGGCTTCCGCCTCTGGACTCTGATAAGGGACCACGTCCCTTAACCCTTAACTTGGTCCAGCGGTACGCTGGCGTTCACGTACAAAAACAAACGATAAAACAAAAAATTTTCATATATAGGAGAACTACGGTTATGGCAGAAAAAAGAGCGGTAACTATGGAAAAACTCGTTTCCCTTTGCAAAAACAGAGGCTTCATTTTTCCCGGCAGCGAGATCTACGGCGGTCTTGCGAATACGTGGGACTACGGCCCCCTCGGTGTGGAGCTGAAAAACAACGTCAAAAAGGCGTGGTGGAAAAAATTCATTCAGGAAAATCCCCACAATACGGGCGTGGACTGCGCAATCCTTATGAATACGCGCACGTGGCAGGCTTCGGGACACCTCGGCGGATTCTCCGACCCCCTTATGGACTGCAAGAGCTGTAAAGCCCGTCACCGCGCGGACAACCTCGTGGAAAATTACGTTGAAAAACACGGTCTCGACGTCAAGGTCGAAGCAATGAACAACGACGAGCTCGAGGCGTTCATTACCGAAAAGAAGATCGTCTGCCCCGTTTGCGGCAACAGCAATTTCACTCCTATCCGTAAATTCAACCCGATGTTCAAAACCTTCCAGGGCGTTACGGAAGATTCCGCAAACACCGTTTACCTCCGCCCCGAAACGGCGCAGGGTATTTTCGTGAACTTCGCCAACGTGCAACGTTCCACCCGTCTCCGCGTACCTTTCGGCATCGGGCAAATCGGTAAATCCTTCCGTAACGAGATCACGCCCGGCAACTTCACCTTCCGTACGCGCGAATTTGAACAAATGGAACTTGAATTCTTCTGCAAGCCCGGCACCGACCTCGAATGGTTCGCCTACTGGAAGGATTTCTGCCGTGATTGGCTGTTGTCTTTGGGCATGAAGGAAGAAAATCTGCACTTGCGCGACCACTCCCCCGAAGAGCTTTGCTTTTATTCGAAAGCAACGACGGACTTCGAATACAAATTCGCTTTCGGTTGGGGTGAGCTGTGGGGTATCGCAGACAGAACGGATTACGACCTGTCCCAGCACGCAAAGGAATGTGGCAAGCCTATCGATTACGTCGATCCCGTGACAAACGAGAGATACGTGCCGTACGTTATCGAGCCGTCGCTCGGCGCCGACCGTGTGGTTTTGGCGTTTTTGACGGACGCGTACGACGAAGAAGTGATCGACGCGGAAAAGAACGACGTGCGTACTGTTTTGCGTCTGCATCCTTTCCTTGCGCCCTACAAGTGCGCGGTGTTGCCTTTACAAAAGAACCTCGCTGAAAAAGCAGACGAGATCTACGCGAAGATGATGAAAAAATTCCCTACGACGTACGATATCACCGGTTCGATCGGTAAGCGTTATCGCCGTCAGGACGAGATCGGCACTCCCTTCTGCGTAACGGTCGATTTCGATACGTTGGAAAACGACACCGTTACCATTCGTGACCGCGACTCGATGGAGCAGATCCGTCTTTCCGTAGACGAAGCGATCAAGTATATCGAAGAAAAGATCGAGTTCTAAAAACGACGCACCCATGTATGCGATGAAAATCGTACGTGGGTAGCAGGTACGAGATGAATCAAAAACGGGCAGGTTTGCATTCAACGCATACCTGCCCCTATGTTTATATAAAGTGAATTGGCAACATACCGTTGCCGTGAATTGCGTTGCAATTCGTTGTGGCTACTATTTAAATGAGATACGCTCCATGCGTTCACTTCGTTCACTTAGTCGGTATGACGGTTTGATGTTGCTTTTCGGGTAAAGATTTTTCGTCATACCGAGCGGAGCGGCGAAGTTGCCTCCACGTGTCATACCAAGCGGAGCGGCGAAGTTGCCTCCACGTGTCATACCAAGCGGAGCGGCGAAGCTGCGTATTCGAGTGTATCTCTTTATAAA
>JBGVRF010000140.1:0-11614 GCA_045128175.1 Candidatus Scatosoma sp. | reverse complement strand
AAGATAGAACACGGCGGGTATACTAACGTAGGCGATTGCGAGATCCTCGTGGAGGGTAACGTGATGCAGATTGCCGTTCCCCATTCGTTGATCGGTTTAACGGGGGAGCCTGCGATTCAGTTCAAGGTTTCGGACAACGTGGACGCTTCGGACGTCATGAACTTCTATATCCAGGGCGACAGCGCACCGATCGGCAGACTGTCCTACACCTACGGGTATTTTGAATAAAGGAGAAAAAGATGAAAAAATTAAAAGACAACAAAACGGTGTCGCTTGTCATGGCTGCGGTATTTGCGCTTGCAAGCTTTGCGGGCTGTTTCGGCGGGGGGACGAGCGAGGGCAGTAGCGCGGGCGGCAGCTTTGACAGCGGTTACGGTAGCGAGGTCGGCGACAGCTCCGACAGTGGACAAAACGGCAAGGAGGACAACGTGATCAGCATAGAAAAAGGGGATTCCGGTAATCCCTCGTACGGTTTTCAAAATGACGGAGAGTTGACGGTTTCTTCCGTTTCCAAACAGTCAACGATCAACAAATTACAAGCAACGGACGATTACGGTAGGTCGGTCGATTATATCGACGGCAAAAAGACGGATAAGGAACGTTATGTCGGCTTGTTCTACTTTACTTGGCTTGGTTGGCACGGCAATCAGATGAACGGCGTGTACGATATTTCCAAGCTCATGGACGAGGATCCCATTTCCCTTTGGAGTACCGTGGATAACAGCGTCAGCCCCATCGGTCAATACCATTTCTGGGGCGAACCGCTCTACGGCTATTATAACAGCAAGGATCCTTGGGTCATTCGCAAGCAGATCGAGCTGTTCACCATGTCGGGTATCGATTTCATCGCGTTCGACTGCACCAACGCGTTCGATTATATCGACGTCGTGTCCGTGATCTTGCCCATTTTGCAGGAATATTACGACGCGGGCTGGGACGTGCCGAAATTCATGTTCTACCTCAACAGTAATTCGGGCGACGTTATTGAACGTTTGTATTCGGGCAGACCCACCGCTTCGGATAACGAGCTGGAAAAATACGGAATTTACAAAAAAGGCTATTATAAAGATCTTTGGTTCGCGCCCAACGGTAAACCAAAAATCGTCGCGATCACCGAACCGAGCAGCACTTGCGGTGAGGGAACGGGAAATAATCACGTGACGAACGCCGAGATCCTCGATTTCTTCGATTTCTGGGAATCGACATGGCCAAACAATACGCAATGGACGCAGAACGGACTTGCGTGGATGGATTGGAATAAGCCCGAACAGTTGGTGCTCGGTCAAAGTGACGGCGGCACGATCAACGTTTCGGTTGCCCAGCACAATAAACTTCCCTTCTCCGACGCACTGTTAAGCGAGGAGCTCGCAGATAAGATGTACGGCAGAGGCTATACGTCAACGAACGGCGCCGATCATTCGGACGACGCGATCGACAGCGGCTTGAATTTCGAAGAAGAATGGTCGGTCGCGATCCAAAAGGACGTCAAATACACCTTCGTTACGGGCTGGAACGAATGGATAGCGATCAAAAGCGTCGGCAATCTCGGCATGAACTCGCAGTACGTAAGCGGTAAGAGAGTGTATTTCGTCGATACGGTAAACCGCGAATATTCGCGCGATATTGAGTTAATGAAGGGTGGCTATGCGGACAATGCGTATTTGGCTCTGATGCGCAACACGCGTACGTATAAAGGTAAGCAAGGCGTTTTGGCGGCTTCTCCGATGTGGGCGATCGACATCGCAAAAGGGTTAACACAGTGGAACAACGTGACCGACGTGTACTATAACATGGGCGGCGAGATCAATCGTAATTTCAAGAATTTCTCGAACACGGAAACGTACGTGGACAACAGCCTTCGTAACGATATCGAAGAGATCCGCGTGACGCACGACGACAAGTATTTGTATTTCCTCGTCAAATGCGCGGACGATATCAAGATCGACGTCGAGGCGGAAAATTGGATGAACCTGCTCATCGACGTGGAGGGACAGGACGAACGCTCCTTCTACGGCTACGATTATATGGTCAACAGGATCTCGTCCTATACAGGTAAATGCAGTGTTGACAAGCTTGCGTATAAAAACGGTAAGCTTTCCTACGAGCTTGCGAATACGGCAAACTTTACCGTCAACGGCAAGTATATGCAGTATAAGGTCTCCAAGAAAGCGTTGGGGATCGACGGCAGTTTCAAGATCAACTTCAAGATCGCCGACAACGTGGCGGATCCTGCGGATATTTCTTCCTATTATATCACGGGCGAAGCGGCTCCTGTCGGGAGATTGAACTATACTTTCAAAGGCTAAATAAGGAGGAGCTAAAATGAAAGCAAAAAAACTTTTCACTTTATGTTGCGCGATGCTTTTGGGCGCTTCGCTTTCGGCAGGAGTGGTAACGGTCGCTTCTGCGGAGGAAGTCGTTCCTGCGTTCACCACGACGCAGAGCGGCGTCGAGATCAAAACGACGTCTAAGGGTATCACGACGGTAACGGGTACGGCGGGCGAAGCGGCGGTTTTGCAGTATAACCAAACGGTGGATTTTACGGACGGCGCGTCTTTCCAATACGTCATTCCCACCGCGTCGGATATTCAGATCGACGCGAACAGCCGCTCGACGGGGAACAATTACATTCTCGTTACGGTAAAGGACGATTCCGGTTACGGCATAGAATTCAAGATGTACGCGCTCTATTCGAAAACGGCGGTGTCCCACATCGACAAGATGCAGGTGGACGTGACTTATCTCGATCCCACCGTTACCGAGGCAAAAGGGAACGATTATTCGGTCGGCAGACAGTATTTGGAAACGTTTAATACCTATTTGAACGTAGAGGACAGTTATCACACCATCGATATCCATAAAGAGGACGGAATGTGGTTTTTTGCGGCGGACGGTTACAGTGCTTTGCCTGTAAAGAAGATCAATAAAAACCTTGTTCTCGACGAATGCAGTGTTACGTTCGAGGTGTTTTCGCGCGAATCCGCGCCTACTGTCAAGGTTTATCCTTTTGAGGAAGGTATTCTTAAAAATTACGTCATCGATGGCTTCATGCAGTTGGGTAGCGTGATCGTTAACGATCCCGGCGACGACACCGTAAAGATGAAGATCGCGGACAAACGCGCGGAGGAAATGCCCGGTCAGCTCATTCGTTATCGCGAACAGCTGATCAGCACGATGGGCTATGACGTGCGCTATCCCATCAATATCGAATACAGCTACGACGTGAGCAACGCTTCGGCGGTTTGGTACGCGCTCGGTCTCGGCAGAGCTAACGTACTTAGTTCGGTCAGTAAGCGCAAGTATGACGTCAACGCTACGAACGTAGAGGTCGTAGACGATTACAGCGACAGTCTTGCATCGAAAAACGACGGGATCATGATCCAGACGACGACGGGTATGGCGCAGCCCACGTACAGCGAACAGAATAGCCGACTTTCGCCCTATAAGACGAATTCGAAATCCAAGCCTTATGAAAGTCGCGAGGATATAGACATCGTGACCTTTATCGTCAAGGAAAACGGCACGGATATGTATATAAACGGTACGCTTATTTTCGAGGATCTCGTGACGAAGCTCAGCGACTTTGAAGATAACGATTATTTGGCGTATCCCTATTTCCATTTCTTCGAAGACAATGCAAATAAGGACAAAGGCAACACCATCGTTATCAAGGGCGTAAACGCGGCGAGAAGAACAGACGATACCGATCTGAAGGTGGTGGGCGACAGTAACGTCGATCTCGAAGTGGGGCTTACGGACAACGACAACGGCGCGATCAGTCTGTGGCATTACGTAGACGGTACGTTGACGGAGGTCGCTTTCGATCTGTACTCGTATGACGCGGAAAACGAAAAGCTGACGGTCAAATATTCTTACTTTGCAGGTAAGGCGTACGACGTGTATAAACTGTATGCGCGCAATGCAAGCGGCAGTGAAGAGATCCAGGTCCGTTTCTCCGATCCTTCTCTTGTAACCGTGCCCGCAACGACGGATAAGGCGGAATATACGTGGCTCAGAGGCTCGGAAGGTGATCTTGTGATCAGTGTGGATGTCCACAATGGTATGTGGATGGATAAAGGCTTCTCGGGCGGCGGAATCTCGCAGACGCAGTATACCTATACCCCCGGCACCGATTCGACGGTCGGTACGATCACTATTAAAAACGCATATCTTAACAGCAAAAAGGCAGGTTCGTACACCTATACGATCAGGACGACGAACGTAGAAGAGGAGATTTTCTCTTGCACCTTCAAGATCGTGTTCACGGACGAGGAAGAACCCGTTGAGTCGAGCGACGCTACGTCCGAGCCTAAAACGAGCGGCGATAACACTTCGACGTCGACGCCGAATACAAGCGAACTTGCGTCTACGACGAGCGGTTTTAGCTGCGGTTCGGTAACGGGTAGCGTGTTTGCGGCGATCACGGCATTAGCGGCTTGCTTTGTCATTGCAAAAAAACGTAGAGATTGATCTGCGTTATCAAGAAAATTATACGGGAAACCGTAGAAATAAAATATTTAAAGGGAGAAACTTTTATGGCAAAAATGAAGAAACTTTTGGTTGCAGCATTGAGTATTGCAATGGTGGCAAGCATCGGCGTAGCCGGCGCAAGCGCGATCTCGAACGCGTACGATAACGCGACGGTAGCGATTGCGGAAGAAACGGCGACAGAACGCAGTGATATCAAGGTCACGAAGATCACGCAAGAATATAGCACGGTTGCGTGCGTATACTTCGATCTTGAAGGCAGAACAGGTAACGGTACGGCTATTACGAACGGCACCGAGATCGGGGACTATATCTTTTACAACAAGGAGAAGGTCAGTAAAAACTCGGTGGGATGTTATTTTGATATACATATGAGAAGCAATATGTTATGGTTCTATGCTCAAGCGGGCACGACGCTTACGGAAGGGGATACGATCATGTTCCAAAAGGGCTTGCATTTCCCCGTCGTGACGAACGACGGTGAGGCGATCGCTTCGTATAAGGATTATCTTGGCGAAACGGTCGTGTTGAAGTGGACGGGTACCGAATGGGTAAATCAGACCGAGTTAAACAAAGAAGCAGAGCCGAAGGTCAAGGTCACGGAAATTGCCGCGGGTATGGGCAACGGCGAATCGTTGAAGACCAACCTGAACGGTCAATTTCCCGACAGCGGAAACGATCACAATTATACCAATTCGGAAGACTGGGTAGAGGTTGCAGGGTATATCCTTTATAACGGCGAAGTGCTGGGATCGCAGTTTGACGTGCATATGATGAGCGGTAATTTCTACATCTATCCCAATACCGGTTTCTCGTTCTCGGTCGGCGATACGGTGACGATCCTCGAAGGATTGCATTGTCCTGCAAACGCAGTCGGGAGCTGGGGCAGTACGCCTTCTTATGCAAATCAAACCTATCACGGCTACATCACGGAAACCTTTACGGCCGAATATACCGCAGAATCGGGCTGGATCAGAAAATCCACCAATCCCGAGCCTCTTTCGATCGGTGGTATCACTGAGGTGAAGACGAACGAAGCAGGCGCTTTGATGCCCGCAACGTACGAATTCACGGCAAATTTTGACCTTCGGGTAAGCAGTGACGAGCTTGCGGATTTGGAAGCGAACGAAGCGTACTCGAAGAACATCTATATTGACGGTAAGAGCGTTTACGATTGGAATAACGAGGTAACGGCAGAGGATAACGACGGTGAGAAGATCCCCGCGATCTCTCTTTCCGCGTACGGCACTGGCCTCACCGTTACGGTCGTAAAGGACAGCAATATCATCAAAGACGGCGCTAACTTCAGCGTAAAGGTCGGCAAGGATATCGCGTTTGCTTCCGGTAACTATCTTGAAAACGACGTCGTAAGATATTATATCAGTGGACTTGGCTACTGGTCGACGATCGAGCCCTATGCGATCGAAAAGACGCAGGCTTTGTCCGTGGCAAGCGTTGATGCATTCGAAGTGATCGACGGCGGCGCAAACGCTTGCTTGTATATCAACTTTAACGAAGCGATTGCGACCAAACAGCTTTTGGCGTACAACTTCCATCCCGAATATCTCAAAACGTTGCCCGCGGCGGCATATCCCGTAGATATGGGTGATGATTTCGCATCCTCGGGCGCGACCTTGAGCTTTATCAACAACGTATATATCAACGGTAAATCGATGGCGGAATATTGGGCGGGGCTTTCCGGCGCGGAAGCGAAATCCAGCCTGTATCAGTGCCACATCTTCTCTGTGGACGGCGTGGCGAACCGTATCAGAATCGGTAGCGCAGTTTCCAACGGCTGGAGCGGCAACGATGCGATCGAGATCGTTCTCAAGAAAGGCTTAACCTTCTTCAACGGCGCGTACCTTGATTATGATGTCACCATCAAGTATACGCCCGCAAGCGGCGACGTAGCGGCTTCCACGACCTACTCGGTTGCGGCTGAAAGCATCGCGCTTTCCGCAGATAAAGAAACGCTTGTAGTCGGTGAAACGGCTACCTTGACGGCTACGCCCGCTCCCGCGGCGGCGACCGGCGCGATCGTTTACAACTCTTCCGACGAAACGGTTGCAACCGTATCCGCGGAAGGCGTTGTAACGGCTGTTAAGGCAGGTACAGTGAAGATTACGGCGAAGATCGGCGACGTTGTTTCCAACGAAGTAACTATCACCGTAAGCGAACCCGAACCTCCCGTGACGTCCGAGCCCGAGACCTCTGAGACTGAGACTTCCGAGCTCGAGACCTCTGAGACTGAGACTTCCGAACCCGAGACATCCGATTCTGAAAAAATTTCGGAAGATAAAACCTCGCTCGGTAGTGTCAACTGTTTCGGTTCGGCGCTTACGCTTACAGTGGCGGCTCCCGTAGTGCTTGGCGCGGCAGCGATCGTTCTTAAAAAGAAAGAAGACTAAGTTTTTTGAATTGTTTCTTTTACTCTTCGGATCCCGATGATGCAAGATCGTCGGGATCTGCTTTTTCAACGTGTAAAAACCTGTGAAAAATGCAAGTGTTTCTGTTGTAATAAACTGCTATTTCATTTGACAAAAGTCGAGTAATCGTGTATAATCAAATGTATAAAAATTTGTATTTTCGGTCACGCCGAAAAAGATGAAAAACAAAATGAGGAAAAATGCTTATGAACTGTATATATCCCGTAAAGATCGTAATGCAAGAAGGTGTGGAAAACGCCGAAGCATTACTTAATAAAAAGGCGTTACAGATAGGGTTGGGCGAGCGTAATCTTGCCGTATTTAAAGGAAAGGCATACGTGGTGCTCGATTTCGGCAAGGAAACTTCGGGGGGGGCTCGTATTCTCACTTTTCACGCGAGCAACGGTCGGGTGCGTATCCGCTTCGGTGAATCGGTAAGCGAGGCCTGCGCAGAACTCGGGGGTAAGAAAAACGCGACGAACGACCATTCTTTGCGTGATATTTGCGTGGAGCTGCAAAATTATTCAGACATGACGTTCGGACAGTCAGGATTCCGTTTTATCCGCATCGACAGTCTTTCCGAGGACGCGGAATTGCAGATCAAATCTGTTGTCGTGAGATGCGATATGGATACGAGGGAAGAGCTCGGCTCGTTTACCTGCGACGACGCGCTGGTCAACGATATTTGGAACACGGCGGCGTATACGTTGCGGCTCTGCCTCCAGAACGGATATTTTTGGGACGGCGTAAAGCGCGATAGACTTGTTTGGATCGGGGATCTTTATCCTGAAATGCGCACGGCGCATTGCTTGTTTGGCGACGTACCCGAAACGGTGAACTCGCTCGATTTCGCAATGGAGGAAACGCCCCTTCCCAAGTGGATGGCAGGTATGCCTGCATATTCGCTTTGGTGGTTGATTATTCTCCGCGACGAATACCGTGTAAATGGGGATAAAAACGCGTTCGTCAAATACCTGCCCTATATCAAGGCGCTTGTAAAGCAGGTTTCCGAGCACGTTTCGGAGAGCGGAGAAACGACGTATCCGAGCAACTTTATCGATTGGCCGTCCACTTGGGTGGAGGGCGAGCCGTCGGAAAAGAAAACCGAGGTGTTGGCAGGTATGTCGTATCTGACCAAGATCGCCATGGAAAAGACGGCGGAGTTTTTAAAAGAATACGAAGAGGACGTGTCGCTGTGCGAGGATATTTTGGCGCGTCTTGCGAAAAAGACGTACGTCGTCCGCGATTATAAGCAGATCGCAGCGATTGGCGTATGGGCGGGGGATAGATCGGAAAATAATAAGGAAACGTTGCTTCGAGGCGGTGCAAAAGGTCTGTCTACTTTCATGTCCTATCCCATTTTGACGGCGATCGGTGAATACGGTGAATATGAAACGGCGCTGAATATGATGAAGGAATATTATGGCGGTATGCTCTCCGTCGGCGCGACGACGTTCTGGGAAGATTTTGATCTCGAATGGCTTAAAAACGCTTCCCGCATCGACGAGTTGCCCAAAGAAGGTCAGGTTGATATTCACGGCGATTACGGCGCGTTTTGTTATATTGGATTCCGTCATAGCTTCTGTCACGGCTGGTCGGCCGGCGTCATTCCCTACCTTATGGAAACGGTCGTCGGTGTCAAAACGGTGGGGGCAGGTATGAGACGAATTACAATTCAGCCGCATATGAGCGGTTTGAAGCATATCAGGGCGACGTTGCCTACGCCCTATGGCGTAGTGAAGATCGAACACACCTTACAGGAAAACGGTGAAGTAAAAACAAGCGTTTCCGCGCCCGAAGGCGTAGAAGTAAAGATCGTGAAATAAAAAGGAGATAGAAATATGAACGAACAGTCGACGGCAAAATTGCAGGATGCATTGAAAGGCGACCTGACTGATTATCAGGCGATCCCCTTCTGGAGCTGGAATAACGAATTGGACGAGGATATTCTCGTGAAGCAGATCGAAGAGATGAAGGAAGCAGGGATGGGCGGCTTTATCATGCACGCACGTACGGGGTTAAAGACGGAGTATCTCGGCGAAAAATGGTTCTCTTGCGTAGACGCGTGTCTGAAAAAGGCGAAAGAGCTGGGTATGAATGCGTGGATCTACGATGAAAACGGTTGGCCGAGCGGCTTTGTTGGCGGCAAACTGTTGGAAAACGAATCCTATCGCGCACAGTTTTTAGAATATGAAGTAAAGAGCGAATACGACGAGACTGCGTTTGCTGTATACGAACGTACGACGGCGGGTTTCATCCGTTTACACGGTAATCTCGTCGGGGTAGACGAATATCATTGCGTATATCTTCGCACCAGCCCCGCAAACTCCGATATCCTCAACCCCGAGGTCGTAGACGAATTCATTCGTCAGACGCACGAGGAATATTATAAACGTTTTGCAGACAGCTTCGGCAAGGAGCTGGTCGGGTTCTTCACGGACGAGCCGCAATATTACCGTTGGGGCACGCCGTACACACGTGCGGCTGCCGCGGCATATAAGGAAAAATACGGAAAAGATATCCGCGACGACGGGTTGGTATATTTGTTCCTGCAAAAGGACGAACACGGCTATCCCTTCAGACAGCGGTACTACCGTATCATGAATGAATTGTATACCCTTAATTTCTATAAAAAACTGTACGATTGGTGCGACGCGCACGGCTGTAAGCTGACGGGACACTCGGTGGAGGAGGTCAGTCTACATACGCAGATGTGGGGCGGCGCGGGCTGTATGCCTTCGTATGAATACGAGCATATCCCCGGAATGGATTGTCTTGGGCGCGATTGCAGCAGCGAGCTTGCGCCCAAACAGGTCGGGAGCGTAGCGAGCCAGCTGGGCATCAAACAGACGCTGACGGAAACCTTCGGTTGCGCGGGGTATGACGTTACGCCGCAGGAACTGAAAAGCCTGGGGGATTATCAGTTTTTTAACGGTATCGATCTGATGTGCCATCATTTGTATCCGTATTCGCTTGCGGCGCAAGGTAAATACGATCATCCGCCTGTGTTCTCCAAACATGGTAATTGGTGGGAGGGTTTCCGCGTGTTCAACGATTATTTCACGCGGCTTGGCTATATCGTTGCGAATACGAAAGAAAATTACGACGTGTTGCTGATCAATCCCATGCGTAGCATTTATCTCGATTACGTCCGTAGCGTCGGTTACGAAAGCGTGAAAGAATTAGAGGACAGTTTCAATATGCTGTTGAAACAGCTTCGCGATAACGGCGTGCAGTATCAATTGGCAGACGAGTGGCTGTTGGAAAAGTACGGTAAAGCGGAGGACGGGAAACTTATTCTCGGACAGTGCGTGTACGATACGGTCATTATGCCCGTTATGCCGACGGTATCTCGCGCGACGTTGGACCTGCTCAAAGCGTACACGGGTAGGCTGTTGATGTTTTCTACTCCTAAATATGTGGACGGGAAGAAGGAGAAAGTATTGCTTGCGTCCAACGTTACGTTTGATGAGATCGTTGCGGGCGCGAAGATAAAATTCCGCTGTTTGGACGGATATGCCGGCGTTACCTCGAGGACGGGCGAGATCGGCGATTATATCTTTATTAAAAACTATTCCCGTACGGATACGGCGACGATCGAGATGAAAGAGGTCGCGGATTCGTACAAGGCGCTCGATCTGGAAACGTTTGCATTGACAAATATTTCCGACGAGTATACGATGCAAAAATGTGAGGGGCTCATTCTCATAAAGGATGAAACGGCACGATCGGAAAAGAAAGCATGGACGGCTGAAAACATGACGGAGGCGTTTAGAGTCACGGGCGTAACGGAAAATTATCTTGTGATGGATTACGCATCGCTCAGCTTCGACGGGGAAAGTTTTGGCAAAAAAATGCCGTTGCCGCAACTCTTCGAACAACTGCTTCGTGCCGATTATAAAGGAAAAGTATACATTCGCCATATCTTTACTGTAAACGGGAAGACGCCCGTAAAGCTGATCATGGAAAAGACGGCGGTCCTCTCCGCAAAGCTCAACGGTAAGGACGTGGCGTTTACGACCGGCGCTTTCGATGTCAATTTTGTCGAAGCGGACGTGACGGAGATGTTGGAAGAAGGCGAGAACGAATTTATATACAGCGTGGATTATTATCAGCACGAGGGCGTACATTTTGCTCTGTTCGATCCGCTTGCGACCGAAAGTGTGCGAAACTGTTTGTATTATGATACGCATATCGAAAACGTTTATCTTAAGGGCGATTTTGTCGTCAATGCGGATATGTCGATCGAGAAGAGAAAAGATCTGCCTGCGCTTAGTTCGGAAAATTATAAAAAAGGATATCCTTTCTTCAAAGGCGAGCTTGCGCTGGAAGGAGCGTACGAATATGACGGTGAGGGCGCCCGCGTTTTGACATTGGACGGTCGGTTTGCTATGGCTAAAGTGACGATCAACGGCGTTGAGACCAATCTCACTTTGGATACAAAGAAAGACGTCACGTCCCTGTTGGCGGTTGGCAAAAACGATATCAAGATCGTATTACATTCCAGCTTACGCAATTTGTTTGGACCTCATCATTTCTTCATAGACGAACCGATGGGAGTCGGACCTACAACGTTCACGATGCGAGGTTCGTGGGAGAACGGCGTCTCGCCCCAATATACGCACGAATATCACAGCGTACCCTTCGGTGTGGACCGTATCGAAATGCTTCGTTCTGAGTAAATGAAGGGGGCAGGTGTG
>JBGVRF010000139.1:0-6186 GCA_045128175.1 Candidatus Scatosoma sp. | reverse complement strand
TCGAATGCAACGATAGAAAAATGTTACGGAGTTTTTTATGGCACAAGAAAAGAAAGGGCTAATCGCCCGAATGCTCGAAGGAAAAGAAAAAAGCGAAGAGTACGCAAGAAGTACTTTGCCGACCAATCGTTGGCAATTGTTCTGGGATATTTTCAAGGGCAATTTCGGTAAGATCGTCAAAGTAAATCTGCTGATGCTTGTTTTCTTTATCCCCACGATCCTTGTGATCCTGCTTGGCGTGATGTACGGGGAAACAAACAGCATCGTTTATCCGTTCGGCGCGAATATGGGCATAGGCTATCCTGTCGCCCCCGGTCAGGAGGGACTCTCGGAAATGCTGACCGTCAGTGGCGGGATGATGATCTACGTCGGGCTTTTCATTACGATGCCCATTGCGTCGGTCGGTCTTGCGGGTGGAATGTACGTCATCCGTAACATGGTTTGGACGGAGGGTATCTTCGTTGCCAACGATTTTTGGCGCGGCGTGAAACTCAATTATAAAAATGCTCTTCAGACCACGCTGGTCTTTGCACTTGTATTGGGACTCAGTATGACTTTGATCAACTTTGCGGAATATTCCATCGCGGTCGGTATCCTCAGTAAAGGCGAGGTCGTTTGGATGCGTATTTCTCAGGGCGTTAGTTATCTAATGCTTACACTGATCAGTATGATGACCCTTTGGATGATCGCGCTCGGAGTAAATTATAAGCTGAAATTTACGGCGATGTTCCGCAACGCGTTCCTGATTTCGATCGGGACGTTCCCGCAGACTATTTTCTTCGGCGTTTTAGCGTTGATTCCTGCGGTACTCATTTTGATCGGTGGCAATTTGTTCGTTACTATCGGCGTCGGTATCCTTATCATTTTCGGTTTGGCTTACGCACTTTTGGTTTGGCTGGATTTCGCGCAGTGGGTATTCGATAAGTTTATCAATCCCAAGATCGAGGGCGCGAAAACGGGCAGAGGTATTTATAATAAAGACGGTACCGCAGCACTTACGGGTAACGAGAGCGGCGCAGAACTTGAATACCGTCGCGCATTGCTGGCGCATGGCAGATCTCGTCTTGTGGCGCGGCCGATTAAGCCGATTGACGACTCGTTACAGGTTTACGAGTTGCCGCAGACGTTCACCCGTGAAGATCTGAAGCGGCTTCGCGAAAGCAAGCAAAACATCGCAGAGGATACGGAGGCTTACGCCGAAGAGCATAAAAACGATCTTCGTTACGTCGAATACAACAAGCAGTTTGACGAGCTGGAGCAGGCACTTCAAGACGACGAAGACGGTAAGGGTAAGAAGCGGAAGAAGAAATTGAAACCGCCGAAGATGCTGGGCGAGTAAAACGACGTATCTGCGTCGCACTGCTTTGTCGGACTTGCGCTTTTCTTACTTGTGTACCTTAAGTACATCTCCTTTCGAAAATGCTCGCCCTTCGCACATTGCTCGCATCTCCGCTGTTTTATTTCGCACGGGTTGAGGGAGAAACACAACGACTTGATGCAACGGAACGTTGCCAATTCACGCCGACGAAAGTTTGCTATTCACGGAAGGCAGTTTCTGCCTTCCCTATCCCCGCGATATGCTCCAACGCAGCGCTGGCGTACTTTTTAAACGGAGGTAAATACCATGCAAAGAGAAGCGGCTTACGCAAATCTTGCAAAATGGTTCGAATATCTCAACGATGACTGCGGCTATGAAAATTGGTCGCAGTATTTAATTTTGAAGCTGGAAAAGTTTCCGCTTAAAACAGGTCTGGACGTGGGATGCGGCGGCGGTTGGTTTACCCGCGCGTTTCAGCGCTGCGGGTATCGAATGACAGGTTTGGACGTGTCCGCGGAAATGCTTGATCACGCGCAGAAAACGGCACTTGAAGAGGGAATAAGAAGCGAATATCTTTTGGGGGATATCACCAAAATCAAGCTCCCCAAAAGGTTCGATTTCGTAACGGCGATCAACGATTGTATCAATTACATACCGAAAAATAAGCTAAACGCGGCATTTAAAAACGTCGGGGAGGCACTGAAAAAAGGCGGCGTATTTTTATTCGATATCAGCTCCGAACGAAAATTCCGCGAAAAGATTGCAAATACTGTAAGCGCGGACGATCGGGAGGACGTGACGTATCTCAATTTCAGCCGCGAGGAAACGGATGGCGTGACAATGGACGTAACGCTGTTTGTCAAACGGCCGGACGGTGCGTTCGATCGTTTGGACGAAACCCATCGACAGTATATATATACGGAGGAGGAAATAAACTTCGCGTTGAAAAAAAACGGCTTTACGCTTCTGGAAGCGGAAGGACATCTCGGCGAAGACAAAACGACAAGCGACAGGATCACGTTCCTCGCGAGAAAAGGATAACGGCTATGAAAAACGTATTGAGAACACTTATTTATAACGGACAGGTCTCTCTGACCGTCGCGGACACGACGGCGTTGGTACAGGAGGGGATCCGTCTGCACGGTCTCACGAAAACTTCGGCGCTCGTCTTTGGTAAAGCGCTGTCGACGATGACCTTTATGAGCGCGGCACTGAAAGGCGAGACGGGCGAAGTCTCTCTTTCCGTAAAAACGGAAGGGCGTGGAGGCGAGATCGCCGTTTCGGGTAACAGCAAATTGTATATGCGCGGCTACATAACCGATCCTTGCGTGCCCGATACGGAAACGGAGGAAAGCTGTTTTGGCAAAATCGGTTCTTTGACCGTCATTCGTGACGATGGGTACAGCCGCCCGTTTGTCGGTTCTTGCGCGTTGCCGGGTGACGGCGACGTGGATTCGGCTTTCGAAGAATATTACCATATCAGCGAGCAACTTCCCACCCGTATCCGTACGGCTGTTGAAACGGACGAAAATGGAAATTGCGTATTTGCGGGCGTCATCGTTATGCAGATGCTGCCGTTTGCGGACGCCGCCACCTTTGAAAAGGTCGGTAACGCTTGCATGGAGGATATTTTGAACGAGATTCGCGACAAAGGCGTAGAAAGCGCGGCTCGGGATAATTTCCCCGTAGACGAAACGGTTTGGGAAGAGCGTGAAGCGATTTATAAATGTAATTGTTCGAAAGAATATCTGACGGAAGTATTGACGTCGCTCGGCGAAGCGCAGATGCGGCAGATCATTCGCGAGGACGGCGCTGTGCGCGTGCATTGTCACTACTGTAATACTGATTACGAGTTCACGGACGAAGACGCCGATAGGATGTTCCCTCGCGCGTGATTCGCGGCTTTGGAGAATTATGAAAGATAAAAAAGCAGTAAAAATAGATTTCAGCCGCGAACGAATCGCTTCGCAGGCAGATAAATTATACAACGAAGGCAAGTTCGTTGCGGCGCTTCGTCTTGCCCACAGAGAATTAGTGGAGTTCGGCGGCGACGGCGACGTATATACGCGGCTTGCGGATATCTACGAGGGAATGGGGTTGCATGCTTCTGCGTTGAATTGGTGGTTTCGATTCCTCGACGAAGCAGATGAAGCGGATCTGCCCGATATTTACGAGGGGATCGCCGTTAATTTTCTTAATCTCGGCAACGAAACGCAGTCAGCGTTTTATTATAACAAGCTCATCGACGTGGACGATACGTTGCCCGAAGAAGCGAAATGGGATATTGCGGACGCGTTTTCGGTCGATAAAAAATCTCGGTTCCGTTTTGTGTATCCCCCTCAATTAGCGGATTATTCCAACGAGCTGTCTGCCGGTTCGAAGGCGTTGAAGTCGGGGGATTGTAAACGCGCCATTGCGGAGCTGGACAAGATCGTAAAGGGCTCCAAAGATTATCCTGCGGCGAAAGAAATGCAGGCGGTAGGGTATCTTTTGGCGGGGGATACGAAAAACGCGGAGCTGACCTGTAACGAATTGCTGGAAACGCATCCCGATGACGTTCGCGCGCAAGCAACGCTCGCGGCCGTGTATCTCGAACAGGGCAGAGAGGGGGAGAGCCTTGCGCTGGCAAAGCGTCTGGCAGCGGAAAAACAGACGGAGACGGACGATATCTACAAAGTCGCGACGGTTTGTTGCGAAAACGGTTTGCACGAGGAAGCGTATCGTAAGTTTTGTCAGTTGGACGAAAAGATCCCATACGACGGAAGAATGTTATATTTTAAAGGCGTTTCCGCATATAAATGCGGGAAGATCGAAGAAGCGGAGCGCGCGTTGGATATGCTTTGCTCGATTTATCCCGACGCCGAGGTCGCTAAATATTACCTTCGAGCCATTCGCAATTATCGCGCCGGGAATGCGCCCGAGCCCGAGCTGATCTATTTTTACCATTTGCCGCAGGAGGAACGTGAAGCGCGTTGCCGCGCGTTGTTGCAGATCGGCAAAGCTTCGAAGGACGAAGCGCAGCTGTTCGGGCTTTTTGCGATGCGCGACAGATATTTCGAGTGGTGTTTTGACGAAATGGATGGCGGCGATCACGACTTGCAATACCTTGCGTTGGTAACAGCGGTACACGTTCGCGCGGACGAATTTATCCGCGACACGTTGCTCGATCATGAGGTCGCAGACGTTTTGAAAGTGGAAACTCTTCGCCTTCTAATGGAGAGGAACGAGGACGACGAATTCGGTCTGGTGCTTTGCAATATTTATCGCAGAGTGCCGTTGATGCGTATCGCTGTCGGTAGAAAAAAACGTAAACGTTTTATCGAAGCTTACGCAAAGATCGCTTCGAAATTTTCCGTGGTCAGCGACAATTACGCGATAAAGTTGAAGGATGCGGCGGAAAAGCTGTATTCCGCCTTGGAGGAATACGGCGGACTTGATCTTATAGACAATACGGACGATTGTGCCTGCGCTATCTTTCTGCTTTCGGGCTTGAAGGATCTGGGCGGAAACGCCGATTCCATCGCGGCGGCGTTCGGGGCAAATCCGCAGAAGGTAAACGTGCTCGTGACGATGTCGCTCAGCAAACAGCACGGATTGGATAAAAACGGACAACAAAAAACAGAGGAGACAACGGAATGAAACTCATCGATTTTGACGGAATGTTTGACGAAAAACTCACGCAATATATGGAAGAAAACAAAAATAAATATACGGAAAAGCAGTGGGAGGACGTCATTCCCCGTCTGTATAAAAAATTCGGGGATACCTACGTTGCGAAGGTGAAATGTACGCCGAAGGAATATTATGCGAAAATGACTGAGGAAGAACTGACCGAGACGCTTTCCGCGCATCTTCGGGCGGACGTGCCCGTACCCGAATTCCTTTGCGCGGAGATCGAAAAGCGCGGTGAAGCGGAAACGCTACTTCCGCTTTTGCAGACGGAGGATACGCAGACGGCAGTGTATGCGATCAATCTGCTCGGCGATGATGCGCGCGCGTTTGACGCGTATTTCGAGATTCTTTTTGAAAACCGTTTCGATGAAGAACTTCGCAACGACGTTGTGGATGTATTCAAGCATCACGCCGACGAAGTCAAGGATCGCGCTTATGATGCGTATGAAAAAGGGCTCGCACAGGAATATATGCTGGAGATCCTTTCCCGCGTCAAGTCGCGCGAGGATCGTATTTACGACGCGCTGATACATGCGTTTTTGACGGGTGACGAGATCCCTATGAGGGCAAGCTATCTTGCGGCATACGGCGACGAACGTGCTCTGCCGCACCTTTTCGAGCGTATCGAGGATAAGACGATTGGATTTGTGGAATTTCAAGAACTCAAATATGCGATCGAAGCGCTGGGCGGCGAGTATAACGAACCGCGTGATTTTTCGGAGGATAAAGATTATCTGGCAGTCGAGGTCGCGTCTTCGAAAGCTGCGGTCAGCGAGGATAATGATCCGCCGAGAAGTTAAAAAAACGTACATAAAGGTAAATTTCTCCGCATATAGTAAACCGTAAGGTTTGACTGCGGAGATTTTTTTATATTCATTTATAAAAGTCCAACAAAATTTTCCGCATGATCACGATGGGAGGTCGTTGATGGAAAATTACAGCGTATACGAAGACATTGCAAATCGTACTGGCGGAGATATCTACATTGGCGTGGTCGGCCCCGTGCGGACGGGAAAATCCACCTTTATCAAGCGTTTTATGGAAACGCTGGTCATTCCCGCGGCGGCGGAGTCCGATCGCGCGGTGATGACGGACGAATTGCCGCAAGCTGCTGCGGGAAAAACGGTGATGACGACAGAGCCGAAATTCGTGCCCGCTAAGGCGGCGAAGATCGCCGTTTCCAAAGGTACTGATGC
>JBGVRF010000138.1:0-9513 GCA_045128175.1 Candidatus Scatosoma sp. | reverse complement strand
GTGATGCCCGTCTGCAATATAAAGCGCGTCCAAAGCCGCAAAGCCTTCCTCGATATTTTTATCCGTCAGCGAAGAACTGCTTTTCCACACCGTGTGCCGTACGCCGTCATCGGCAACGAAATCGTACAACGGTTCTTTCGCCGTTTCTTTTTCGATCAATTCATCCAGCTTTTTGCTGTCTTTATACGCAAGAAAAATGGGACCCGTCTGCGCCGAACAGGTCTCCACGTGACGGATCCGGTCCCGTTCTTTATCCGCGCGGGTAAGCTCGTGTTTCTTGATACGATTTTGCAAATAATCGTCTACGGAAGCGCAACCGACAATGCCCGTCTGCGCTCTGCCGTCCATAATCTGACGATAGAAATAGAATCCTCTTTCTTCATCTTCCGCGTATACGCCTTTCTTTTCAAAGATCGCAAGGTTTTCAGCCGCTTTCGCGTACACCGCGTCGTCGTATAACCCCACCGACGGATCGAGATCGATCTCCGCCTTGTCGATATGCAAAAAGGAATAGGGCTTACCCACCACTTCTTTTCTCGCCTCATCACTCGACATGACGTCATAAGGCAACGCCGCGCATTCTTTCACATATTCGCTCGTCGGGCGAAGCGCCGCAAACGGTTTTACGGTGATCATATTATTCTCCTTTTCGTTCAATCGAATATTTTAAGCCCGAAAACACCCTCGATCTCCGATAAGCGCTTTAAGATCCCTTCGTCCGCCGCCACGTTCGTTTCCACGATCGTATACGCGATTTCGCCCTTCGAACCGTTGGCAAGATTTTCGATGTTGACGTTCTGAGCCGAAAACGCCGCCGTGATCTGCGAAAGCATATTCGGCACGTTTTTGTTCATGATGCACACACGCGGCTTTTCGGACATCGGTATGCCTACCGTCGGGAAATTGACGCTGTTGCGGATATTGCCGCAGGTCAAAAACTCATCCAGCTCCTGCGCAGCCATGATCGCGCAATGATCTTCCGATTCCACCGTCGAAGCGCCGAGGTGAGGGATAGCGATGATCCCCTTTACGCCCGCCGTTTCGTCTGTCGGGAAATCGGTGATATACGACGAAATCTTGCCGCTCTCCAGCCCCTTTTTCACGTCATCTACGTTGACTAGATCGGCGCGGGCAAGATTCAGGATCCGAACGCCGTCTTTCATCTGCGCAAGCGTCTTTTCGCAAATCATCCCTTTTGTCTGCGGCGTTGCGGGAACGTGCAGAGTGATATAATCGCAATTTTTGAATATTTCCGCATAATCGCTTGCCTGCCGTACGGACGGCGCGAGGCTCCACGCCGCTTTTGCCGTGATGTACGGATCGTAGCCCATAACACTCATTCCGAGGGAGATCGCCGCGTTCGCCACCATGCCGCCGATCGCGCCAAGCCCGATAACCCCCAGTGTTTTACCCGCCAACTCATGCCCGACAAACGCGGATTTACCCGCCTCGACCGCTTTTGAAACGCCCGTCTGTCCCGCAATCGTTTCTACCCATTTTACGCCGCCGATGATATCGCGCGAAGCCAATACAAGGGCCGCAACCGCCAATTCCTTCACAGCATTCGCATTCGCGCCCGGCGTATTAAATACGACGACACCCTTTTCCGTACATTTGTCCACGGGAATATTGTTTACGCCTGCACCACACCGCGCGATCGCGCGGAGCTGCGACGAAAATTCCATATCGTGCAACGCCGCCGAACGCACCATGATCGCGTCCTCGTTCACTATATCCGTCCCCACTTCGTAACGAAGCGGCGACAACACGTCCGTACCGACTTTTGCGATCTTATTCATCAATTTAACTTTCAACATACTTTTTCTCCGTTTTCGATGCTCTATTATAACACGTATTTTCCTCTTGTCAAGAGGATACTACCAGCTTTTTTCCGTTTTTACAAACTTTTTTTACCGCAATTCAAGCTTTCGGATTCTTTTCCGCGAAAGCCTTCATAAAAGCGACCAGCGCCTCAACGCCCTCGTAGGGCATCGCGTTGTAGATAGACGCGCGCATACCTCCCACCGAACGATGACCTTTCAGGTTCTTCAAGCCCGCCGCTGAAGCCTCCGAAGCGAATTTTTTATCCAGATCGGTATCGCCCGTCACGAACGTTACGTTCATCATGGAACGACTGCCTTTCTCCACGGGCGCTTTATAATAATCCTGACCGTCCAGATAATCGTATAAAAGCGCCGCTTTCTTTTCGTTGAGCGCTTTCATCTCTTCCAGTCCGCCGAGTTCCAGAATCCACTCGTATACCAATTTTGCGATATAAATGCAATAGGTCGGCGGCGTATTGTACATTGAACCGTTATCCGCCATCACTTTATAATCGAGCATGGTCGGCGTTTCCTTTCTTGCCTTACCGAGCAGATCTTCTCGCGCGATGACGACCGTCAGCCCCGCAGGCGCCATATTTTTCTGCGCCCCCGCGTAGATCAGCCCAAACCGCGATACGTCCACGGGCTCGCTTAAAATACAGGAAGACATATCCGCCACCAGCGGCACGTTGCCCGTGTCGGGAATATACGGAAACTTTGTGCCGTAAATCGTGTTGTTAAAGCACATATGCACATAGTCCGCGTCCTTACGGAAAGTCAGCGTTTCCATTTTGGGGACGGCTGAAAAATTGATATCCTTACTGCTCCCCGCGACCGCTATATCACCGTACTTTAACGCTTCTTGATAGGCTTTCGTCGAAAACTGTCCGGAAAGAATATAATCTGCCTTCCCGCTTCCCGACAGGAGATTGAGCGGCACCGCCGCAAACTGCGTAGATGCCCCGCCTTGCAAAAACAACACCTTGTAATTATCGGGAATACACATGACTTTACGAAGCAACGCTTCCGCCTCTACGATGATTTTTTCGTATACGGGCGAACGGTGACTCATTTCCATCACCGACATACCGCTGTCCTGATAACAGACCAGCTCCGCCGCCGCTTTCTTCAATACTGATTCGGGCAACATCGAGGGCCCCGCTGAAAAATTGTACACTCGTTCCATAACAACCTCTCCTTCAAACGAAAAAATTGAATTTTCTCCGTTTTTTAATCAAAAATATTAATACTGTTTATTGTATCATAACGGCGCGAGAAATGCAAGAATTTTAAGGGTAAAACAAAGATTTTTCTTTGATTTTTTATATTATATCTTAATATCGTATGTAAGAAAAAGGGACTTGTGTGTCCTCGCCGTCAATTTTCTCCCGCCGTATCCGTCGTATCCACCGTATACGAAGGAACAAGCTCTTTCACGCGAAGCTTTATATCCGAAGCTTCCGCGTACGCCGCTTCGCGAAGATCGCGCAGACATTCAAACAGTTTTTCCCGATCCACGGGCAAGGGTCTTGCAACGCTGATTAGTCCGTTATGCGTTTTTTGCAGTCCGTCTTCTTTATTCAGCCGTTCCTCGCGGAGCTTTTCGCCTTTGCGAAGCCCCGTGCATACGATCCCAATATCCTTATGCGGCTTAAGACCGTGTAAACGAATAAGCTTTTCAGCAAGGTCGTATATCCTGATCTGCTCGCCCATATCCAACACGAATATCTCGCCTCCTTCCGCATACGCACTTGCCTGCAAGACAAGAGATACCGCTTCCGTCAACGTCATAAAATAGCGCGTGATATCCTTGTGCGTGACGGTGACGGGACCGCCCTCCGCGATTTGGCGGAGAAAGAGCGGAACGACCGAGCCGTTGGAGCAAAGCACGTTGCCGAACCGCACGGCGGCAAACTTCGTTTTCGTTTCCTCTTGCGACATTGCGCGAACGAGCATTTCTCCGATTCGCTTCGTGGCGCCCATCACGCTGGTCGGATTTACTGCCTTGTCCGAGGATATAAATACAAAATTTTCAGTGCCGTGATCCTTTGCCGCGTTCATGACGTTGAGTGCGCCGAACACATTGTTTTTCACACACTCACAAGGATTTTTCTCCATCATCGGCACGTGTTTGTGCGCGGCAGCGTGGAAAACCGATTGCGGACGGTAGCGCTTGAATATCGCGCGTATCCGCCCTTCCTCACGGATATCGGCCACTACCGTCTCCGTTTTTAAGGTCGGGAAACGACGAAAGAGTTCCTGTTCCACGTCGTACATTCCGTTTTCACAGATATCGAGCAAGATCAGTTGTTTGGGTGCACAGGTCGCCAATTGTCGACAGAGTTCACCGCCGATCGAGCCGCCCGCGCCCGTAACAAGCACCGTTTTATTCGTCAGATATCCCGCAGCCGTCGCAACGTCAAGCCGAACGGGCGACCTGCCCAAAAGCGTTTCCGCGTCTATTTCCTCTATGCGCCCTACCGTTTTTTGCATTTGCTCTGTCATCCTCGCGCGTGTAATCACTAATCATTATAGCACGGTGAAAAATAAAAGTCAAGCGAGGTTTATCCTTCTCCCAAGAAGACCTCGCTTTTTCCTCTTTTTACAGTTATTTTCGCATTGTTTCCACGATATGCTTTGCATATGCGGCGGCAACGTTATGTCCTGTCACCTGTTCCAATCCCTCGAAAAAGGCATTGGAGTTGACTTCGCAAACCACGGGTCCGTCCCCCGTTTCCAAAAGATCGACGCCGCAATAGTCCAGCCCTAACGCCTGCGCGACAAGCTCTGCAGTCTGCCGATAGCTATCTTCCAACTCGATCTTTCTGCCGATCCCGCCCAACTCGATATTAGAACGGAATTCGCCCGCCTGCGCGACCCGTTCCATCGCCGCCACCGTTTTTCCGCCCACGACGACGATGCGGATATCCCGCCCCGCAGAAGCCGAGATATATCGTTGATAACAATGCGGTTGATACAGGCTTTCCTGCGCGATTTTCTTCAATTCGGGCATACCATGTACGAGTTGAACACCTGTGCCAAAAGATCCGTAACTCTTTTTTATCACCAGCGGAAAACCGAGTTCCGCCGCAACATATTGCAAAAATTTTTCATCGACTTGCGTGTTCGGCGTATAACACAAAGGCGCGGGAATCGTTTTCGCCAAAGTTACGCCCACGCCGCAAAGGGCAAGATAGGTCGTCATCTTATCGTCGCAAACCTCCACGGCGCTTGCGCTGTTAAATAAGCGCAAACCTTGCATTTCCAGCATTTTACCGAGATATTTATCCTTGTCGAGATAGACGGCGAAATCGTACTTCTGCATTATATTGCAACAAATAGCGTTCCCATCCACACACGCATAGGTCTCACCGTTGCGTAAAACGTCTGTTTTGACGTTTAATTTCTCCAGTTCTTCCGCTATTCGTTCCGCCTGTCGAAAGAACTTTTTTCCGTTTGGATACGCATTGATAATGATAGTTCCTCGCATACCTGCCCCCTGCGTTTTATAATTTTTGTCCATTCCGTAAAAAATAGAGCGGGGTATTTCCCCGCCCCGTATATCCTTTTATTCCTCTACGCGGATCACCGATTTTACGGTAGCGATCCCCGAAGCGTTGATCTTCGCGACAGTGTTTTTGATACTGCTTTCCGTTGTCTTATGCGTAATGATGACCAGCGGCACGCGCAAATCTTCGCTGTTGCTCGCCCTGCCCTTTTGCGCAACCTCGACGATGGAAACGCCGTATTTGGCAAAAATGCCCGTCATCTTGGTGAGCACGCCTGCTTCGTCATCAACCCCCAAACGGATATAATACGCGCTGGTGAAATCGGAAACGAACTTTACGTTATTTTCCGCCGTCGCGTTGTTTTTGAAGGTGGAATATTTCACTTCCGAATGCGTTGCCGCATATATGACATCGCTGACAACCGCGCTTGCCGTCGGCAACGCGCCCGCGCCGCGACCGTAAAGCATGATATCTCCTACGGCGTCGCCCTTCAGATAGACGGCATTAAACGCGTCGTTCACGCTTGCCAAAGGATGCGTGGAGGGAATAAACGTCGGATGCACGCGCACCTCGACCCCCTTCCCGATATTTTTGGCGATTGCAAGCAGTTTGAGCGTATAACCGAACTCTTTCCCGAACGTGATATCCTTGCCGCTAATATTGCTGATGCCCTCGCGAAAAATTTTCGCATACGGAACCTTGGTATGGAAAGCCAGAGATGCCAAAATGGACAGCTTGTACGCCGCATCATAGCCTTCCACGTCGTTGGTGGGATCCGCTTCGGCATATCCCAAACTTTGCGCCTCCGCCAGCGTTTCCGCGTAACCTGCGCCCTCCTGCGCCATTTTGGAAAGAATATAGTTGGTCGTACCGTTGATGATACCCATCATTTCGCCGACGTGGTTTGCCTGAACGCCGTCGAGAAGGGTACGGATAATGGGGACGCCGCCGACGCAGCTCGCCTCGTAATATAATCCGCAACCCGTGCGTTTCGCCGCGCGCTCTAACTCGTGGGAATATTTGCAAATCAGCTCTTTGTTTGCGGTAACGACCGTTTTTCCTTCGCGAAGCGCAGTAAGAACGTAATCTTTCGCAGCGTCTACGCCACCGATCGTCTCGATAACGATATCCACGTTGGGATTCGCCACGACCTCCTCGATGCTTCCCGCAATACGATCTTCGGGAACGCCCAATGCAAGCGCCTTATCTTTGTTTCGGACAAGCACCGTCTCCACTTCGATATCAACACTCTGCGTTTTTAAATAGAACTCGCGATGCTCAACGAGCGTTTTGTACGTACCGCCACCGACAACGCCAAGTCCTAATATCGCCACGCCTACTTTCTTTGTCATAACCTGCCTCCTCGGAAGAAAAAACACATCCTTCCCATCAAACTCTTTTTTGCTGTTTCCTCACCGTTTTTTCCCCTCTTTTCAAACGTCAACGCAACCCTGCCCCGCCGTTTTTTGATCAAATCTTCGTTTGGTTCAGATCGTAAAGATATTTCAACCCCTTCAAAGTCAACAATTTATCCACAACGTCGATACATTCGATCTCTTTGGAGATGATCGTACTGAAGCCGCCCGTTGCAATCGTTCTGACTGTGGGTGCTTTCAGCTCTTTCTTGATCCGCTTCACAATATATTCCACGAGTCCGGCAAATCCGAACACGATGCCCGCCTGCATATTGGTCACCGTGTTTTTGGCGATGATACTCTTGGGCGCCTCGATTTCCACGCGGGGCAACTTTGCCGTACCGTTGACAAGCGAATCGAGCGAGCCCTTGATGCCCGGCGCGATCACGCCGCCGATAAATTCGTTGTTTTCGCTAATGATGTTGAAAGTGGTCGCCGTGCCGAAATCGACAACGATCATAGGCGTGCCGTCGCCGTAACCGACGATTGCGGAAACACAGTTGACGATTCTGTCCGCGCCCACCTCCCTCGCATCATCGCAACGGATATTCAAGCCCGATTTCAGGCCCGGCGCGATATGCAACGGCTCGATGCCCAGATACAGCAAGCACATCTTATCGATCGTATAATCGAGAGAAGGCACGACGGAAGAGACTATACCGCCTTTGATATTCTCCGCCGCCACGCCGCGCGCCGTCAGCATACCTGTGAGCTGGGCACCGTATTCATCCGAAGTCTTTTTAAAATCGGTCGCAACGCGACAGGAGAGCTTCAGCTCGTCCCCGTCGTAGATCGCGTATTTGATGTTCGTATTTCCAATGTCTATACAAATGATCATGCGTTATTTCCTTTTAAACTGTTTTTCCACCACTCGATACACTGTGTGCAATCCCGGCGCGACCAGCAAATTGATCGCAAACTCTATGAAGAAATTGAAAGTAACGAGAGAAACGAGAATAAATGTCAAGATATTCTCTCCACCCGCCATCAAAGCGATCGTGTCCGACATACAAAGACAACCGAGAATGAATATGGTCGTATTGATAACGGGCACGACGCCCGACGCGACAAAGATCGCCGCGTAACCTTTTTTCTTTTCGATCCATCTGAACAGCAAGCCGGAAACATACCCCGCAAGCGTTGTTTTAACCAAACAGATTAATGTTGTTACAAGCGGACTATTCGTCCAAATAATAAAATAAAAACCTGCCGGTGCAATGATGACCTGAATAAGCACGACTATGCCGCTCGCCAAGCCCAAAAAGGCGCCTGCCCAAGGTCCAAGTACGATTGCGCCCAGAACAATGGGGATGAGTGTGAAATTCAGCGTTACCGCTCCGATATTGAACGATCCGCCGAACGCCTGCAAAACGATCACGAGCGCCAATAACACGGAAAGCGTCGCAACGTTTTTCGCTGAAAAAAAGTTACCTTTTTTCATAAAAACCTCCTATCGAGTTCTCCTTCATGAGATACCCGTAGCAAAAAATGTATTTATCCGTTTTTTCGGTCAAGCCGTTTTTACGTACTTGCCACGGACATATTACCATTATAACGCATTTTTTCGATTTACGCAACAAAATAAAAAGAAAAAAGCGAGAAAGGTTGTAATTTTTTTATCTTTACAGACTTTTAAACCGACACAAAAGCTTTGCGACTTGAATATTATGTAATAGAAAGATAAAACCGCAGGTACTTTTCTCAACCGAAGAAAACATCTTCCTTACATACCCTGCGGCGAAACACAGGAGGTTTTTTATGAATTGTTGCACCCAGGGTAACAACGTCACCCTTTGGATTTTGATCGCATTGCTTATTCTCGGCTCGAAAGACGGTTTCTTCTGTTCGAACATCTTCAGCGGTTGCGGATTGCCTATTATCCTCGCGCTCTTGTTCTGTCTGTACAAAAACGGGACCCTTTCCGCCATCCTTACCCCGCCTTGTAACTGCGGTTGCGGCTGTAATTGATTTTCTTCTTTTTCTCCTTCATAATTTTTTGCTCTTATCAAAGACGGAGTCGGGCTTTCCCGACTCCGTTTTCTCCTTTCGACCTTTCTTTCCTTATTCCTTTTCGGACAAAAGATACGCCTGCAACGCGACAATCGTTTTCCCGTCCTTGATACGGCCGTCTTTCAGCATCTCCTTCGCCGTTGCAATCGATACGTATTCCGCGTCGAGAAATTCATCCTCGTCGAGGTGCGCGGAGGTTTTTTTGCCCGAAAACGCGCGATAGATATAGATCTTTTCGTTCGTATATCCCGGCGTGGGATACATCACGTAGAGCAATTTCAGCGCGTCGGACAATATCCCCGCTTCCTCCTCCAACTCCCTTGCTGCCGCCTTTGCAGGGTCTTCGCCCGGTTCCAGCTTTCCTGCGGGGATCTCGTACAAGC
The DNA here is from genome assembly GCA_045128175.1 of Candidatus Scatosoma sp. Lineage (GTDB taxonomy): Bacteria > Bacillota > Clostridia > Christensenellales > Borkfalkiaceae > Scatosoma. The sequence continues at coordinate 373 of JBGVRF010000138.1, read as the reverse complement.
TTTCCCCGTATGCGTAGCGATACTGCCGCACCAACAGCAATTTTCCGTTTTCCACGTATAATACGCAAGCACCGCCGCTATGCTCGACGATCTCGCGTCGGCAGGGCTTGCCGTCGGGGAGCGCCGCTTCGTCGCAACGCAGGTTTAAAATTTTGCCTTTATAGATATAATTTTTACGGATCGTTTTTTCTACGTAATCCATACCTTCCTCCCACGTTTTCCGCAAGTTTTCGTAAAATGCGTTCGGCAAACTTGACAAGAAAACCTCAATTTGTTATCATTATAGCACAAAAACAAAAAATAATAAATATTTTTTCACAAAATATCTTGATTTTACCAAAATTTTTTTGTATAATATAGTCGGATCAATTTT
>JBGVRF010000137.1:0-4302 GCA_045128175.1 Candidatus Scatosoma sp. | reverse complement strand
TGGCGGCAGTCACCCCTACCGATAGACCCTATTTGAAAACGGGTATCTGGCGGATCTGTCTCAACCGTTTACCCTGGCTGTTATTACTGCTCATTTCCTCCACGTTTACGGGTCTCATCATCTCCGCAAACGAAGAAACGCTGAATATGCCCATATACGGCATCATACTCACTGCATGTATGCCCATGCTGATGGGTACGGGCGGTAACGCGGGCTCACAGGCGTCCGCAATGATCATTCGCGGGCTCGCCTTGAAGGAAGTGGAATTTTCCGATTTTTGGAAAGTTATTTGGAAAGAAGTCCGTGTTTCGGTACTGCTCGGCGTGATCCTTTCCGTTGCATGCTTCGGAAAACTGTTGCTTATCGATAAACTGTACGCCGTCGACGGCGGCATGATGGTAGCGCTCGTCATCTGTTTATCCCTGTTCGTGACCATTCTCATCGCAAAGCTGATCGGCGCGGTTCTGCCCCTGCTGGCGCAGAAATGCCGTCTTGACCCCGCGGTCGTCGCGTCGCCCTTCATCACAACAATGGTCGACGTACTGTCCCTGACCGTCTACTGCGCGTTCGCCGTCAGCATCCTCGGCACGGTATAAAAAAGAATTATAGCAAGATCCGCTCGCGGTTTTAAGCGAGTGGATCTTTATTATTTACGTCGGCTAGCTCCCGACAGATTTCTTCTTTCGCCTTATCGCCATGCTTTTCGGCGGAAATTTCCTCATGATGAGGTCACCCTTTTTTAATCCCCCGCATATATTGTATTATCACATATCCTCCGAAATTATTTTGCTACATATTTGTCCTTTGCAGCACGCGAAGGGCAGGTATGTAGTATTTTTCTAACCGAGTCAATTTGCCCCGAAATATGTTCGGAGCAGATCGGCTTGGCTAAAGGAGAGCAACTATGCCTTTTATACAAAGATACTCGAACGTGGAAAAAGGCGGGATCGTTTTTACAGGCAATACGCTTGGGTTGAGCAAAGCTTCCAATGCATTCGCACCGGGGACCGACGGTTCTATCGGCGCGTTTATCAGTCTTGATACGAGCTTACAAGTCGGTTCATTCCCCGTCGGCACGACCCTCGATTACACCAAAAACGGTTCCCGTGCAAACCTTACCCTACCCGCAGGCTCCAACGTTTTATACGCTGAGCTCATCTGGGGCGGCTTATACCGTTCGAGTGCGAACAATATTTCCAACATTATCAACAACAGTGTGACCTTTATCACACCGTCGGGTGCAAATACCGTTTTCCCCGACGCCGCCACCGCGCAGACCTTTACCATTCCCGCTAACAATATAACGCTCGGATTCTACGTCCGCAGCGCGAACGTGACTGCGCTGGTGCAAGCGACTCTCAGCGGTTCGTATGCCGTACAGGGCGTACCTGCCCTTATCGAAGCGATCGATTCGCGTACGGCAGACACCAACCACGCGGGCTGGACGCTTGCCGTCGTTTATGAAAATAACGACGCGCCCTTACGCAATCTCACACTTTGGAGCGGCGGCACTGTCGTCTCTCCCGAAGCGGGAAGCACTATGATTACTCTATCCGATTTTCTTACGCCCGAAGCGCTGCCGATCACGGGCACGCTGTTCGTTTCCGCACAGGAAGGCGACGCCGTCCTGACGGGCGATCAGATGCTGTTCGGTCCAAACGCAGCGTCTTTGTCCGTGCTTTCGGGCGCAAACAATCCCGCAAACAATTTCTTCGCTTCGCAGATCAACAACGCCAACGGCACGCTTGATTCGTCGGGTACGTTCGGAAACCGCAACGCAAACGCCGCTGCGGGTACGAATATAAGTGGCGGCAGACAGGGCTGGGATATCACCGCGATCGATATCTCTTATAAATTGACAGTGAACCAGACCTCTGCCGTGATCCGCTTTACCAGCGACGGAGATCTGTACGTTACCAACGCACTCGCTTTGCAGATCGACAGCAAGGGCGCAAATCTCACGATCTTGAAATCGGCCAATAAAACGTTTGCGTCCGTAGGCGAAGAGATCATTTATACCCTTGCCATTAAAAACGAGGGTACCGTGTCTGCGTTGAACGTTGTTTTGACCGATTTACTGCCCCCCGAAACAACGTTAGTTCCCGACTCGATCACGTTGGACGGACTTCCTTATGCCGGCACTTTACCCGTAACGATCGCGGAGATCGCGGCGGGTGACACCGCAGTGGTGGCTTTCCGCGTCACAGCGGAAGAACTTCCCATGCAAAACCCTATCGTCAACGTTGCGAGCGTGGATTACCAATTTTATCCCTTCCCCGGCTATCTCGCAGACAGTTCTTCCGACTCCAATCCCGAATCGGTGGATATCATCGTTGAGGCGGTGGAGCTTGAAAAAACGGTCGATAAGGCGTTTGCGATCAAAGGCGATATTCTGACGTACACCTCCATTCTCAAGAATAAGGGCAGCGTTTCGATATCAGACGTATTTTTCACCGATTCGATTCCCGTCGGAACGACCTTCATCGCAGGTTCCGTCCGCGTCAACGGCGTAAGCCAGCCGACGTATAACCCCGCAGACGGATTTTATGTGGCAGCCCCGGCGCCACAGGCGGTTACCACCGTCGTTTTTCAGGTCCGGGTAAACTAATTTTCAGGAGCGTAAAAAACAATGATTATTTACAACCAATCCAATGTAACTTTCAAATTTGATCTTCCCGGTGGCGGCACGCAGGAGGGTGACGTAGATAGCAACGTCGTCGAGACGGAGGTCCTTACCTACTCTGTCACCAAAGTTAAGAGTTCGGATAAAACTTTCCTGCAAGAGGGCGAAACGGCAAGACAGACCGTTGTCATCACCAATAATTCGAAAGCCGATCTGTTTAACCTTATCTTCAAAGATACGATGACAGACGGCGCGACGTATGTGGCTGGCAGCGTTACGGTCAACGGCGTTTCCCAACCCACTTACGATCCTGCGGCGGGCTTCCCCTTGCCTGATCTCGACGAGGGCGAAGCCGTGACGATACAATATACCATTCGCGCCAACGATCCTTTAACGGAAACAAACGTAGAGAACTACGGAACACTGACTTATTCGCTTGATGTTCCTGGTCAAAGCATGGTCACGTTTACGGAAAACACCAATACGGTCGTGATCACTCTGATCTCTAACCGTCTCACGGTGGTCAAGAGCGTGGATAAAGCGGTTGCCGTAAAGGGCGATACGTTGCATTACACCAGTGTTATCACGAACGCGGGCACGACGGAAAAAACCGATTTGGTATTTACCGATCCTATCCCCGCAGGCACCACCTTCGTACCGTTCAGCGTAAAGGTCAACGGCGTGGTGATCGCAACTCATAACCCCCAAACGGGATTTGATCTGCCCGATCTCGATCCCGGAGAATCTGTAACGGTAGAATTTGACGTGACGGTGAATTGATATGAAAGTGATTACCAATACTTCTGTGGTAACGGACTACTCGGGCGAAACGCCCGAAACCGTTTACAGCAATACGGTGCAAACGGTTATAAACAGACCGAAAGAGATACGGCATTGTCCTTGCTGCTCTTGTTGCTCTTCCTGTTCTGCTTGCTGTCCCAGCGCTCGTTCCGCTTGCCAATGCTCGTCCTGTCGTAACGATCGGTCGCAATGGCAGCGTTGCGAACGGCAAGGTTGCAGCTGCCAGGCGAACGGACGCACCCGTTGCAACGGTTTCTGTCCTTTTACGCTTATTATTTTTACTTTTTTTAACACTTGAAACGACGCTTAACGTTTGAAGTAGCGTGAGTAAACTTGATTTTCATTTAAAAAATTCGTTCATACAGAAAAGAGGGATCCCTAACGGATCCCTCTTTTTTCCTATTTTAGACGAAACAAACCCAAGAGCTTTTTAATGCCCCTATTTTTGCTTCTCTTTAAAAGTGTTTTTGCTTACGCAGCTTACGGAGCTTCTGTCAGCTGAACAGCGTGTACGACGAAATCGAAAGTAAGAGCTTTGCCCTGCACGTCGTTGTTCATGTTGCTGTCGACAAACTCAAGACGGATCTTGAAAGACTGCGCGGTTGCGTTCGCTTCCATTACGCCTACGGGGTTGTCGCTGCCGCCGATGGTGATGTTTTCAGCGCCTACGTAACCAACGGCTTCCTTGCCTTCGATCTCGTTACCTTCTTCATCCAACAGGCAAAGGCTGATCGCAAGCTGGTTTGCCCAAGCTTCGTCAAAGTCTTCACTGCCGACGATTTCTATGTAATAATTAAATGCAACGCTACCGCCGTTCGTGATTTCGACCGTCGCTTCATAGAAACAACCGGGAACAATCACGTCGTTTTCGTCCATAC
>JBGVRF010000136.1:0-9777 GCA_045128175.1 Candidatus Scatosoma sp. | reverse complement strand
TTCGACCAATCCTCCTTCGGTATCGCCTTACAGAGCCCTGCCTCCACCTCGGGCGGCGTTTTTCCCTTCGCCAATCCCAAACGGTTGGAAACGCGAAACACGTGCGTATCCACTGCGATTGCATCACCGCCAAACGCGACCGAATACACAACGTTTGCAGTCTTTTTCCCCACGCCCGCAAGGCTCATCAAGCTTTCCACCGTGTTCGGCACTTCACCGCCAAATTTTTCAAGAATATCTTTGGAAGCGGAAAGAATATGCTCTGCCTTCATACGATAGAAACCGCAAGAGAAGATATATTTTTCCAGCTCTTCCTGCGACAAAAGCAGCATAGTTTCGGGTGTGGAATGTTTTTCAAAAAGCTTTTCCGTAACCATGTTCACGCGTTCGTCCGTGCATTGCGCAGATAAAATGACCGCCACCAACAATTCGTATGCGGTCTTATACTGCAACGCAGGCTTCGCGTCGGGATAGAGTTTTTCCAATTCGGCAAGTGCCGTTTTTTTATCCGTCGTCTTCATAACGCTTTCTATTATACAGCATTTTTATCCTTTTTGCAAGCTTCTATCCCCACTCTTTCTCATTCTCTTTTATAAGGTTTCTACTCTCTTTTATACGGATTGTAGGGCGTTACCGCCATTCGACCGTTGGAAAAATCCAATTTATAAAAACCTTTAAAGGAAGAATATTGCCCCGTTTTTAAAATCACTTGCGCCCGCGCGAACACCCGCGCGTCAAAGCGGACGCAAAGTCCACAACCGATCTTCGCCTCTTTGGGCGTAGGCACCGTCGTGGCCTCTACCCCGTATCTATGCAAACGTTCCACGTAATCGAGACTGTGCGATCGGGAACGGAATACCGCCAGAATCATCATGTCATATGCGCCTCCTTTTCGGAATAATATATGTATATGAATTATTGCAAAAAGAGGTGTATTTTATGATCTATTTCGATAACGCCGCCACCGGCGGCAGAAAGCCCGACCAGGTTCTTACCGCCGTTTCCGCCGCCGTCAAGGTATGCGCCAATCCGGGACGGAGCGGACATAAGCTTTCCCTTTCTTGTGCAAAAGACGTCCAGAATTGCCGAAACGCGTTAAACGAATATTTCGATGGATATGGTTTCGATCGAGTGGTATTCACCAAAAACTGTACGGAGGCTCTGAATATAGCTATTTTCGGGGTTTTGAAAAAAGGCGATCACGTCGTTACCACCTGCATGGAACATAATTCCGTTTTACGTCCGTTGGAGTATTTAAAAAAAACGGGTACAATCACTTACGACGTCTGCGGTCTATCGGGAGAAGCGGTAGACGGCAATGCCAACGTGCGCCCCGAAAATATACGTGCGCTTATCAAACCGAATACGCGAATGGTCATCGTCACCACCGCATCCAACGTCAACGGCGCCATTCCTCCCTTAGCCGAGATCCGCGCTACGATCCCGAAAAACGTACTTCTGCTCTGCGACGGCGCGCAGGGCGGAGGGCATGTCACGCTCAAAATGAAAGGGGCAGGTATGGATCTATTGGCTTTGGCAGGCCATAAGGGCTTGATGGGCATACAAGGCAGCGGCGCCCTTCTTTTCTCCGATCGGGTCGACCCTGCCCCTTTTATGTACGGCGGTACGGGATCGATAAGTCTTTCTTTGGATATGCCCGATTTTTACCCCGACGGATTGGAAGCCGGTACCCTTTCCTTTCCCGCCATTATATCTTTGTTGGAAGGCGTACGTTATTTTGCGGTTCACGAGCAACAAACACAAAGCCGCCTGCTGATGCTCTCTTCCTACTTTTTAAGCGGATTACATTCATTGGAGAACTACGTAGTCTATTCGAAAGCAAACCCATGCGGGATCGTTGCATTCAGGCATAAACAACTGCAATCCGAATACATCGCAAGCATTTTATCCTCCCGTTATGATATTGCCATCCGCAGCGGATTGCATTGCGCGCCGCTGATGCACGAAGCATTGGGAACTCTGGACGACGGACTTTGCCGCGTCTCCTTTTCCCACTTTAACTCCGAACGGGAAATAGACAGCCTGCTCGCCGCCTTACAAGCGATAGAAAACGAGTGAGAATATACTTCACCTCATACCTGGTATGCCCGAAAGCTATTTTTTTACGCTTTCGGGCTCTTTATGTATCCTCTTAAATTTCTTTCAATCTGTCTACGATCGCGCGCAACTTTTTCCGTTGAGATCCCTCCAGCATCGGCGAAAAGTTTTGATAAAACGCTTCGATCTCCTCATTGGAAAGAGTGCCCGCCCGTTTGCTCTTTTCCGCCTCCGCAAGTATATTGCGCAACATATCCGCATTGCTTTTTCCGTTGTACGCCGAAGCGATCTTTTTCGTCAGTTCCTCCGCCGTTGCAGCTGTCCCCGCATCGTCTTCCGAATTCGTCCGTCCCGCTGTCGGCGTTTGTTTTGCGTATTCTTTAAAACTTTTCATACGATCCTCCGAAAAATTTGATAATATATACTATTCTCGCTCGCAATTTTTCGTGCCCACTTCGCATATAGTGCAGTATGGAAATTTTATCTTTGGTCCTTTTATATTATCTTTCACAAAACACCGATTTTTCCGAAAGCGTCAGACCGCTTATGGAAAAGCTGAAAAACTCCGAACAGATGCTTTGTTTTTTAAAAGATCTGTCAAAATTCTCCGAAACGTTCAGCACTTTTGCTCAGGCACAACCAAGCGACAAGGCAAATGAACCGAACAAAAAACAAAGCGCGCCGCCTCCGAAAGATGAACAAGCCCCGAAAAAAGAAGATCCGCAATCCCCCACTACGGGAATCGCGGACGAATTTATCCAGAATATTTTGGAAAGTTATTTAAAAAAGCGCTGATTTCAAAGCAAATAGACATTTGCTCGTAAAAATCCACGTCCACGTCGATCGATACCTCTTCGCATCATACAATTGAAAAACCGCCGTTGACGGGAAGATCGATCCCCGTTACGTAATCGTTTTCCTCCAGATACACGACTGCCCTTGCAACGTCCTCGCTGCAACCGATACGCCCCATCGGGATCTCCTCTTTCAACGCCTGCAACTCCTTCTCGGAAAAATGCGCGTTCATCGGCGTATCGATCACTCCGGGCGAAACGCTGTTCACACGGACCCCCGACCAACCCAGCTCTTTCGCGAGCGCCTTTGTAAAGCCTATCAAAGCCGCTTTGGATGCGGAATATACGCTTTCGCAACTACCGCCGACCTCTCCCCAAACGGAAGAAATGTTGACAATCAGTCCGTCCTGTCGATCGATCATACCTTTTACCGCCTCACGCGAGCATAAAAACGCGCCACCCATATTTACCGCAAACAGCCGCTGATATTCTGCATACGTGACGTCCTGTATCTGTTTTATAAGCGATACGCCCGCATTGTTGACAAGCACGTCCACCTTGCCGAGTTCCCGAAACAGCGCCCGCACGTCCGCTTCGCTCGCTACGTCGGCGCGGTAAATCTCCACACCCTGCTTTTCGATCGCCTTCGCACTTTCTTCATCACACGAATACACAGCGCATACGCGATACCCTTTTTTCATGAATGCAAGCGAGATACTTTTCCCTATTCCGCGCACGCCGCCCGTCACCAAAACCGTCTTCATCAAATACCTGCCCCGTTCGTTTTACTTTTTAATGCAATTCCCCGTGGGTGATCGCGACGATCTCTTTCGCGATCTCCTCGGGCGTTTTTCCGTCCACGTCCACTATGTAATCGGCAACATGTTCATATACGGGCGCGCGCTCCTTCATAAGCCGCGACAGCCTGTCGCGGATACTTTCCGTCGAAGTCTGCAACAATGGTCTGTCTCCGTCCACCTTCAAACGCTTTGCCAACGTTTCTAACGTAGCGCGTAAAAACACGATCTTACCGTTCTTTTGCAGCTCCGTATTGTTTTCCGTTTTAAGGACAAGCCCACCGCCCGTTGAAATGATCAAGTCGTCTTTCTTCGCCAGCTCCTTGACGATCTCCGTTTCCAACTTACGGAAATGCGCCTCACCGTAATACTCGAAAATATCCGATATCTTTCCATATTTATCCACGATCAGTCCGTCGGTGTCATACCATCTACGACCTGTCAACTCCGCAATCTTGATTCCGATCGTCGTCTTACCCGCGCCCATCATACCACACAAAATAAGATTCATATTCTCGCCTCCTGCCCTTTCGATACTTTTTACCTTTATTTCAAAATAGAACGCAATCCTTCAATCGCCGCAAGATAACTGCCTGCGCCAAATCCGCAAACAACGCCGCGACACACATCGGAAAGCACGCTTTTATGCCGAAACTCGTCCCGAGCATGTACGTTAGAAATATGCACCTCCGCCACGGGGATATCGATCGCCGCGATCGCGTCGTGAAGCGCGTAACTGTAATGCGTAAATGCGCCGGCATTCAGCAAAATGCCGTCATACGCTTTATTGAGATAGACTTCGTGCAGTTTGTTGACCAACTCGCCTTCAACGTTGCTTTGATAAAAATCCGCGCTGTCGCCGTCAAGTGCGCAGTATGCCGCGATTTTCTCATTAATCTCGCGCAACGTCGCAACACCGTAAACGCCCTTTTCGCGCATACCTGTTAAATTAAGATTTACCCCGTTGATAATCAAAAATTTCATATCGTCCTCCGTTTTGCCTTCGTTATTTACAGCGGATATTCCGCAAGATATTTTTTATACAGCGTTTTTGCTTGTTCCTCGTCGGGATCAGTACTCAAATATAAACAATCGGCGTAATACGCTTGATAAAAAAGCATCGCTGCTCCATTGAGCGTTTTTAAACCCTTTTCCCTCGCCAAGCGTAAAAATTCCGATTCCGCAGGCACGTAAATAAGATCTATCGCCGCTGTTGCGCCCTCGAACGCCTTTGCAGTCACAGGCGAACGGCCGACACTGTCGTGCATCCCCACACCCGTACAATTGATAAGAATATCAAAGCCGCCGTTTTCAGGACTGCTTATAGCGGTTATACCGAGCTCCGAGCAGGTTTCCTCCAGCTTTTCTTTGTTACGTTGGTACATAAACACGCTTGCGCCGGCTTTTTTCAATGCCGCCGCCGTACTTCTGCCCGCGCCGCCTCCGCCGAGTATAAGGATATTCTTCCTTTCGATCGCAATATTCGCAAGACGAGTCATCAGCAAAAAACCCACCCCGTCGGTATTGTGCCCTGCCCTTGTTCGGGTAATCACAGTATTGACCGAACCGAAATCCAACGCATCGCCTACGACCGAATCCAGATACGCCATCACGTCGCGCTTGTAAGGAATGGTAACGTTGAATCCGTCAAAATCACCCATTAAACGCCGCATCGCATTGTCGAAATTTCCCATATCTACCGAAATACGCTCGTATTCGCAACCGATACCCATTTCCCTTAAAACGAACGTATGGATACGCTCACTTGTCGATTTCGAAACGTCTTTTCCGATCAGACCAAGTCTCAATTTTTTTTCATTCATCAAATACCTGTCCCCGTCGTTCAGTATAATTTTATCCCCAATTTGTCAAAGAAATCGGGAAACGAGATCGCGCAACACTCGGGGCGAAACACGTTGCCTCCGTTTTCGGAAGCAATCATTCCCACTGCCGCCGTCATCGCGATTCTGTGGTCGAGATAGCTGTCCACGTCGCCGCCGATAAGCTTCTTTTTACCGCGAATAATAAATCCGTCAGGAAGCTCTTCACATGCGCCGCCGAGGTTGTTGATAAGCTCTGCCGTGGTGCGGATACGATCGCTCTCCTTTACGCGCAGCTCCTTTGCGCCCGTAATACAGGTTTCCCCTTCGGCGAATGCGCACAGCAGCGCAACCAAAGGTAGCTCGTCTATCATGGACGGAACGTCCTCCGCCGTAAGCGAAATGCCTTGCATCGCGGATTTTTCAACGAGAATATCCGCAGTCTCTTCGCCTCCCGAAATACGCCGATTCAGAAGGGAATACCGTACCCCCAAGCGATCGAATGCCGTCAAAATGCCTGTGCGCGTAGGATTTATCCCCACGTTTTTACACAACGTTCTGCCTTTTAACGCACCAAGAGCCATAAAGTATGCCGCCGAGGAAATATCCGAAGGAACGCACACGTCCTGCGAATGCAACTCGCTTTTTTTCACCGTTATGCGGTTTCCATCCACATGGATATCCGCGCCCATTGCCGCCAGCATACGTTCGGTATGATCGCGGGATCTTACGGGCTCGGTCACATTCGTTTCTCCTTCCGCGGAGATCCCCGCCAATAAAACCGCACTTTTGACCTGCGCCGAAGCGATCTTAAGTTTCACTTCCGCACCACGTAAAGGCATAGGCGAAACGTACACAGGTGCGTGCCCGTCCGTCGTTTTCACGTCCGCGCCAAGCAACGCAAGAGGCTCTGCAACGCGCCCCATCGGTCGCGCGGAAAGGGATTCGTCCCCGTAAAGCATCGCGTCGATGCCCTTGCCCGCCGCATACCCTGTCAACAGACGGATCGTCGTACCGGAATTTCCGCAATTTAGTTGCGCTCCCCGACGAAAATGGGGCGTCCCTTTTATCCGTAACGTCGTACCGTCTATATCGATCTTCGCCCCGAATGTACGCATACAACGACAAGTGGATAAACAATCCTCTCCCATCAGCGCGTTCGTAATCATCGCTTCGCCGTCCGCGCCGCCGTTGAGCATGATCGCACGATGTGTGATCGATTTGTCGCCGGGGAGCTGAAACTCTCCTTCAAAAATATCTCTGGATTGGATTCGTTGCATACCTGCCCCTCCTATTTTTACTTTCTACACATTCTCTTTGTTTTAATTTACGTCACCGAACGCCGCCCGTTCAAGTGCTTTCGTATACTCTGCAAACGGCAGAGAAAACATTGTCCAGGCATCTTTTTTTTGCGCGACCGCCATTTGAATCTGCCCGTCGTCCGTATTCTTTTTATCCGAACGGGCTTTCACAGCCACTCGACAGATCGACGAAAAATCGGGCTTTGCCTGCGGTTGCATCGAAAGCGCGTTTTCCACGATCGCAAGCAAACGATTGCCGTAGTCCCGCCCGCAGATCCCGAATTGCATTGCCATGCGCGTTTCAAACAACATCCCGTAGAGCACGCTCTCACCGTGCGAAAATCCGTATGTCAGCTCGATCGCATGACCCGTCGTATGCCCGACGTTCAGCGAACGCCGTTCACCCGATTCTTTTTCGTCCGCTTCAACAACCTCCGTCTTATGACGAATACAAGCCACGATAAGGGAGGTCAGAAAAGACAGATCGCTCAGTTTATCTCTATTTTCTTCTAAAAGCTCGAAAATTTTACCGCTGAGCGCCGCATACTTGACGATCTCGCCCACACCGCATTTGATCTCGCGCGGCGGCAAAGTTTTCAAAAATGTAGGGTCAACCAAAACCTCACAAGGCTGATAGAAAGCACCCACAACGTTTTTTACACCTCCAAGGTCCACTGCAGTTTTCCCCCCGACACTGCTATCCACCTGCGCAAGCAGAGTCGTCGGAATCTGCACGCAGGAGATACCACGCATAAAAAGAGCCGCGGCCAGTCCGCCGATATCCCCTACGACACCGCCGCCGACCGCAAACAATCGGGAGGTTCGATGCATACCTGCCCCTGTCATTTTCTCTAAAATGCCATGAAGGGACTGAAAATTTTTATTTTCTTCCCCTGCCGGAAGAACAAATATTTCCGCATCGGAAAAGTACCTTCTAAAGAACGTGGGATACAGCGCATAAACCTTGCTGTCGGTCACGACAAAATTTCGCTGTCCTTTTGTCAGCGCAGGCAAACGGTTCTCAACAACGCCCGTCCCCACATAGATCTTCCCTTCCATCGAAGGCGTTTTTAATGATATCAGTTGCATAATTCCGTTCTCTCTTTCAAATACATATCAAGGAAGCTTCGTATAACGTCCGATAACCTCGGACATGGTATCGCCGCCGAGACGTTTTGCAACCGCGTTCGCCAAAACCTCCGCCACGACCGCCTCTGCGATCACTTCCAAAGCAAAGATTGCACAAACGTCGCTACGTTCAGACGCCGCTACAGCCGCTGTTTTTGAGTTATATTCCACCGTTTGCAGGCCCTTCATCAGCGTAGGAATCGGCTTCATCGCAACGCTTAACACGATCTCTTCGCCATTAGACATACCGCCTTCGATCCCGCCTGCGCGGTTGGTTTTCCGATAAAAACCGCGATCTTCCTTATAGAAAATTTCGTCGTGGATCTCCCGACCGCTCTTCTCTCCGACCTCGAAACCGAAGCCGATCGCAACTCCCTTGATCGCCTGTATGCTCATCAGTCGCCCCGCCAACTGCGCGTCCAGCTTTTCATCATACGTCATCATGCTTCCGAAGCCACTTTTCAAGCCTTTCACACGAATTTCCACGACGCCACCCGCCGTATCGCCGCTCGCTTTCAAAGCCGCGACGCGCTCCTCCGCAAGCTTTTCCGCCGCGGGATCGAGCATTCCCAATCCTGTGGTTTTTGCTCGCGCGAGATCGGTGAACGCATACCTGCCCCCGTCCTTTATCCCGCAAACCTCTTTTACGTATCCGCCGATCTCTACGCCGAACGCCGAAAGATACTGCCGATATATTTCGCCTGCTGCAACGCGAATCGCCGTTTCACGCGCGGAAGCGCGCTCCAATACGTTACGCGCATCCTCCTGTCCAAACTTGATTACGCCCGTCAGATCTGCGTGACCGGGGCGCACTTTCGTCAGCTTTTTCGCCTCCATTGCGTCCTCGTCGCACGCGCCTGCGGACATACAGTTTTCCCAATTTGCAAAATCTTTGTTAAAAATACAAAGCGTTACGGGACTGCCTAACGTTTCACAGTTGCGTACGCCTGTCAGGATCTCTACATGATCGCGCTCGATCTTCTGCCGTCCGCCGCGACCAAAACCGCTTTGCCGCATCGCCAAAGCTTCGTTTATTTTTTCTTCATTCAGTTTTAAATGCGCCGGTAATCCTTCTATGATCGCCACCAACGCTCTGCCGTGAGATTCTCCTGCCGTCGTCAATTTCATTTCATTCTCTCCTATTCGCTTGTCGTAAACGAAAATTCCCCACCGAAATAATCCACCGTGACCCGCTGTCCGTTTCGGATCCTGCAAAGCAAGATCTCTTCCGACAGCTTATCTTCAATCCGACGCTGGATCGCGCGTTTTAACGGCCGCGCGCCATACTGCGCATCATAACCCTCTTTGACTAGCCCCCGAAGCGCTGCGTCCGTCACTTTCAGAGTGATCCCGCGCTGTTCTAACAGCCGCTTAGCAAGAGAATCGACGATCTTGCCGCCGATCTTCGCGCAATCCTCCTCCGTCAGGCGATGGAAAATAATGACGTCGTCCATTCTGTTCAAAAACTCCGGACGGAATTTCTCTTTCAGTGCTTTGGTGATATTCTCTTTCATGGATTCGTACTGCTTCTCCGTGGCGCCGTCGTTGCCGCGACCGCTGCCGCTGTCGCTACCGAATCCGTAAACGCCCGTACGCTCTCCTTCCGCAACCGACGCGCCGACGTTAGACGTAAGAATGATAATCGCATTTTTAAAGCTGACCGTCCTGCCTTTGCTGTCCGTCAATCTGCCATCGTCAAGAAGCTGTAACAGCAAATTAAACACGTCAGGGTGCGCCTTTTCGATCTCGTCGAACAACACCACGCAATAGGGTTTCGTACGTACCTTATCCGTCAACTGTCCGCCCTGTGAATCGTCATAACCCACGTATCCCGGAGGTGCGCCAATCAGCTTGGATATGGACTGTTTTTCCATATATT
>JBGVRF010000135.1:0-2511 GCA_045128175.1 Candidatus Scatosoma sp. | reverse complement strand
AGGCGGAAAAGTATAACGAGTTCGTTGAAAAGCTGGGTAGCGTGTCCGCGTTGAATGATTTGGAAGAGAAGATCGAACAGCGTTTGCAGGCGTTTATCAAAGTCGGCGCGACGGCAAGTGATATTGCCTTGCAAAGCGTATATCCTATTGCGGAGAAAACGGAAGCGGAAAAGGTATTTTCAAAGCGCAGAAAGGGCGAAAATATAACGGAAAAAGAAAGCGAAATTTTCAAGGGGTATTTGACGTATTTTCTGTTCAAGCTGTATGCTAAATATAATATCGCAACGGAATTGCATATCGGCGCAATGCGTAATAATAACAGCATAATGCTTGCAAAACTTGGTCTGGATACTGGGTATGACAGTATTGCGGAAGATAATTCTATAAAGAATATGTCAAGACTGTTCGATAGATTGAATAGTGAAAACGCTTTGCCGAAAACGATCGTGTTCAATCTCAATCCCAAAATGAATACAGAAATAATGACGCTTATCGGCTGTTTCCAAAGCGATGAAGCGAAAGGGAAGATGCAATACGGACCGGCGTGGTGGTTTCTGGATAACAAAGTCGGCATGGAAAAGCATCTTGAAGATCTCACGGCGACGGGGCATATCGGAGCGTTCGTGGGAATGTTGACGGACAGCCGTTCGCTGTTGTCTTATCCCCGTCATCATTATTTTCGACGGATACTTTGCAACTATTTCGGCAAGATGATGGAAAGCGGCGAAATGACGCAAAATAAAAAAATGGTAGGAAAAGTCGTTCAAGATATTTGTTATTATAACGTAATCAATTATTTAGGAGTAAAATAATGGATAAACGTATACCTGTTGTAGTCATAAAAGAATTAAGCGAAACGGATAAGATCTTAACGGCATTAAAAAATTACGGTATCGAATGCGCAGAGATCACATTCCGAACGGCTTGCGCGGCAGAGGCGATTGCGTATGCCGTGAAAAAGTATCCCGAAATGAATATCGGTGCGGGTACGGTCATCAATGCCGAACAATGCGGACAAGCGCTCAAAGCAGGCGCGAAATTTATCGTATCGCCGGGACTTTCCAAAGCCGTCGCGGAAGTTTGTAAAAAGAACAACGTTCCGTACTATCCCGGCTGCGTAACGCCGACGGAGATCATGCAGGCGTTGGAGCTTGGTATCACGGTCGTGAAATTAATCCCAGCAAACGTATACGGAGGCTTGAAACCGATGAAAGCGTTAGCCGCGCCTTTCCCGCAGATCAAATTTATTCCGACGGGCGGGGTGAATACGGAAAATATAGACGAGTTTTTGGCATGGGATAAAATATACGCGGTAGGCGGTTCATTCTTTGTAGAGGAGGCGTTAAAGCAATGAAAAAGGTAGTGACGTTTGGGGAGTTGATGTTAAGACTCGCCCCCGAGAATTATCTGCGGTTTGTGCAAAGTGAAAAATACGAGGCAACTTTTGGCGGAGCGGAAGCAAACGTAGCGGTATCGCTCGCCAATTACGGGATGGACGTAGCGTTCGTTACCAAGCTTCCTTCGCACGAAATGGGGCAGGCAGGTATTTGTTCACTTAGAAAATGGGGCGTGGATACGAGCAAGATCGTCCGTGGCGGCGAACGGGTCGGGATCTACTATTGTGAGAAAGGAGCCAGTCAAAGACCGAGTAAGGTGATCTACGACAGAGCGTATTCTGCGATCGCTATGGCGAAGAGAACGGAGTTCGATTGGGATAAGATCTTTGACGGAGTGGAATGGTTCCATTTTACGGGTATCACGTCTGCGTTGAGTGATGAAACGGCTGCAATCTGCATGGATGCATGCCGAAAGGCAAAAGAAAAAAATATCACGATCTCCTGCGATCTGAATTTCCGTAAAAAGCTTTGGACGAAAGAGAAGGCGGGGCAAGTGATGAGCGAGCTTTGTCAATACGTTGATTATTGTATCGCCAACGAGGAGGATGCGAAAGACGTGTTCGGTATCGAAGCGGACAATACGGATATTTACGGCGGAAAGCTGGACAGAGAAGGGTATGTTTCCGTGGCGAAGAAGCTGACCGAGAAATTTGATTTCAAAGGCGTGGCGATTACCTTGCGAGAAAGTAAAAGTGCAAACGACAACGACTGGTTGGGGATGTTGTACAAGGATGGACAGGCGTATTTTTCGAAGAAATATTCCATGCATATCGTAGACCGCGTAGGAGGTGGAGATTCGTTCGGCGGAGGGCTGATCTATTCGCTGATGAACGGCTACGAACCGCAAAGAGCGATAGAATTTGCGGTAGCGGCAAGCTGCTTGAAACATACGATCGAAGGGGATTACAATATGGTCTCCGTTGCGGAAGTGCAAAATCTTGCAGGTGGCGATGCAAGCGGGAGAGTGCAGAGATAAAAAAAAGGAAGGTGTTTGACGGAAAATAGTAGGGTGTGGGGTAAATCGTGTGGTAAATACGAAAAACGGGCATTTTTAGCGAGAAAATCGTTAAAAATAGCCCGTTTTGAATGTTCGCCAGAGCCTCTGACGTTGTTT
>JBGVRF010000134.1:0-2089 GCA_045128175.1 Candidatus Scatosoma sp. | reverse complement strand
GCAGGTGTGCGTTCACGTATCAAGACTTGTAGATAACTTAAATTTATAAAAAATGTCCGACGGAGCTTATGTTCCGACGGACGTTTTCATATTTTGTTGTGTTTTTTCGTTTGATTTGCAATTTGGGAAAGGTCAATTTTGCGGCGCGTACTCGTAACAAGGAATGGGTTTGAGCTTGAATTCGTTCAAAACGTGCAGGCGGTCGATGCGGGCTTTTGTCCCTTCGTCCTCGCATACGCCTGTACGGATATATTTATCCAACACTGCATAGGTGAAACCGAGGTTATCCTCGTCCGTTCGGTCCGTTAGACCATCGGAGGGAACTTTTTCTACCAAGTTTTCGGGTAAGCCGAGATGTTTGCCGATCGCTTTCACTTCCTGTACCGTCAGCTTGCCAAGCGGCGAAAAATCGCCGGCGGCATCGCCGTATCGGGTGGAATATCCTACCCAGTCTTCGGAAAGATTACAGGTGTTTGCCACACGTCCGTTCATCGATTGTGAAAGCGCATAAAGGGTGGACATACGGATGCGGGGCGGAAGATTGACCTTTGTCTGACGGCTGATCTCTACGCCGTTTTTTTCAAGAGACTCCAAGACGCCGTCCACCGCATTTTTAACATTGCAAACGTAATTTGCAATACCCAGGTATGAAACGAGCTGTTTTGCACAGTCGATGTCGCTCTGTTCTCCGTTTGGCATCAGCACGCCGATGACGCGTTCTTTTCCAAGCGCTTCCACGCACAAAGCGGCAACTACGCTCGAATCCTTTCCGCCTGAGATCCCGATGACGGCGTTACAACCCTTGCCGTTGACCTCGAACCAGTCGCGGATCCATTGCACGGCTTCCGCCGTTGTCTTTTCTACATTGAACATAAAAATTTACCTCCTAAAAAAATAATAAACCTTTTCCGTGGTTGTTAAGCCTTCGGCGTACCCCCAAAGGCTTTTTTCGTCTTATCAGATCCCGAACAGCAGGTCGCCGTAGGTCGGCATCGGCCAATAATCGGCAGAAACGGATACCTCCAGCTCGTCTGCGGCGGCGCGCAATTCGGTCATGCGGGCGAGAATCTCATCCTTGCAAAAGACGGAAAGCTCGGTGACGTCCTTGATCTTTTTGCTAGTGGTAAGTGCTTGCTCCAGCTTTTTCACGATAGAGTAAGCTTCGCTGGTCAGCGTGGAGATCTTTTTTAACAGTTCTTCTTCGTACGTACAATCGAGCGCTTCCGAAACCGCTTTTTTGGCGAGAATGGTGTTTGCCAGCACCTGGCTGTATTCGCTGACGGCGGGCAGGATATCCTTCTTTGCCATATCTACCATCGTCTTGCCCTCGATATCGACTGTCTTGCAATAGCTGCTGAGAAGGATCTCGTAACGGGAGCGCATTTCGCGTTCCGTATATACTCTGTGTTCGCTGAACAGATCGACGTTCTTTTTACTGATAAAATGCGGAAGGGCGTCAGGCGTGGTCTTAAGGTTGAGCAACCCTCTCGATTCCGCCTCCGCGATCCATTTATCGTCGTAGCCGTTTCCGTTAAAGATGATGCGCTTGTGCTTCGTGATGACCCGTTTGATAAGGTCGTGTATCGCCGATTCGAAATCTTTTGCCTTTTCCAGCTCGTCGGCAAATTGTTTCAAAGATTCCGCGACTGCGGTATTGAGCATGGTATTCGGACCCGATACGGACGCAGACGAACCGAGCATACGAAATTCGAATTTGTTTCCGGTAAATGCAAACGGTGAAGTGCGGTTGCGGTCGGTGGTATCTTTAGGGAATTTCGGTAACGTATGCACGCCTATGCGCATCAGTTCTTTTTCCTTCACGCCGTAGGGCTGGTCCTTTTCGATAGACTCGAGGATCTCCGTCAGTTCGTCGCCGAGGAAGATAGAAATGACGGCGGGGGGCGCTTCGTTTGCGCCCAGACGATGGTCGTTGCCTGCCGTTGCGGCAGAGATGCGCAAAAGGTCTTGATGCTCGTCCACCGCTTTTAAAACGGCGCAGAGGAAAAGCAAAAATTGCGCGTTTTCGGCCGGCGTGTCGCCCGGTTCGAACAGGTTGACGCCTGTGTTCGTGGAAATAGACCAGTTGTTG
>JBGVRF010000133.1:0-7571 GCA_045128175.1 Candidatus Scatosoma sp. | reverse complement strand
TTTCTATCTTGCTCAATTTTCCGTATTCGCGGTTGATAACGTACTCGTATCCGATCCCGTCCTTTGAGGTAGAAAAACGAATATTCATCCAATCGGTATCGCCGTCCGTATACGGCGTGATCGCCTCTGCCGTTTCCACGCGGAAATACAGCTTCATCGCGTCGTGCGTCACCTTGACGGATGCGATATCGTTGCGGTTAGTCGTATCCGTCAACTGCTCGTTGCCAAGATAGTTTCGATAATTCCTTTCCATCGCATCACCCACGAAATCGGGATAACTGCGAACGTCCGTCCACGCCGTCGCGTCCGTAAATTCCACCGTCTTTTCCTTCAGGATATATTTCACGGGATTGGTATATTTAAACGCGCGGATATTATTGAACAGCTGCAAATAATAATTGTCGCCATACCCGCCTTTCATCATCTCGATATCGCGGGAATACTCCTGATTGAACGCGTCTACGAAATACACGCCTTGGGAATCGGTAAACTTGATCGCGATCCATTCGTTCCAGCCTGTGACGAACACGTTGTTCACTGCGCCGGCCCCTTCCTTCGGAGCGTTCAGCGCCGTATCCCACTGCATCTGGAAATTACTGCCCTCGTTGATCCTATCCGAATTATTGAGAAAATCGCTTGTGCTAAAGCCTCTGCCCCAGTTGCCGTCCGTCAGGCTCATTTTGCCTGCGGTATGCTGAGCAACGGACACGCTGACCGTACCGCTGTGGTTCATCTGCGGGTACGTCCAGCTCATCCACGGGAACGCCTCCTCGTCCTGATAAACAGCATTCGGCCATTGCGTATCACGAATCTGGAAGAAATCGAGAAGCTCTTTATCTTCGGGCTTAGCCGCGTCGAAATAAAGATTGTTGCTCAAGATTAGCGGTTTTCCGTTCGGGGAATACCAAAGGTCGGGATAGTAACAGGTCGCCGTCTCTTCGTTATAATAAGCCTCGTACACCCGATTAACTACCTCGTACGTACGCGTATTGGTCATAAAGCCGATCTTGGGCACGTCCCAGCCCTGCTTCTGATACTTATCGAGCAACGGAAGCAACGTTTGGATCACGTTGTCGTACGTAACGACGTTAGTGGCGTCAAACAGCAAATAATCAATACCGATCATCGTGAACAACTCGATATGCCGCATCAATACCCACGGATCCGCCGAATGATAATATCCATAAAGCGGTTCGCCCCAAAAATGGTAGGTGTTCATCGGGCTCTCCGCGTCGTCGGTCGCCCACAGCGCGTCGGGATCGTTTTCCTCCAGCCACGACACGTCGTAGATCTTCGAGCCTCTCGCATGCGCGCCCAACCAAAGGAAATAGAACAGACCGACGTCTTTCGATTCCTCCCTGTCGCCGCCGAGGGTCACGCGACCCAACGCGTCCACCGAAGAAACATTGCTCTGAGCAAAGGTCTGATCGGAAATGCTCCGCGTATCCGTCACCGCGGTTAAGTCGCTATCGGACGAATTTTCCGACGAACCGCCGTCGCAACCGAAAAGGCTGAAGGAGAAACACGCCGCCAATGCAATGCTTATCCATTTTTTTATATCTTTCATATTTGCCTCCTTTGATCAACCCTTCAAAGCCGAAACGGAAACACCTTCGATAAGCTGTTTTTGGAATATGATAAAGAGAACCGTGGGGAAGAAGGACATGAACAATCCGCCCGCCATTTTGAGATTCGCTTTATCGGGAGTAACGAACTTATAAATAGAATCCTTGAAGATCGCGTAAGCCAACGTTTCCATACCTTCCGCACTCATATAGATAAGCGGACCGTAGAAATCGCTCCAATTCGCGTTGAATACGGTGACCATGATATAGATCAGCACAGGGAAGCAGAGCGGCAGGGTTATCGCGAAATAGCGGACGATCGGGTTTGCGCCGTCGATCTTCGCCGCTTCCTCCAGCTCGTACGGGATCCCCGTCATATACTGTCTGATGAGGAAAATATAGATCGCGCCGCCGCCGAACAGATTGGGTATGGTCAAGGGCAGGATCGAATCTAACCAGCCGAACTTTGCAAACAGCACGTACAGCGGGATCTGCGTCACCGTACCAGGAAGCATCATCGTTGCCAGCATACAGGCAAAGATTGCGTTTTTACCGATAAATTTGTATTTCGAAAATCCGTACGCCACAAATGAACCGGAAAGCGGAATGGCGATCAGATTGAATATGACGATCTTTAAGGTTTGCAAGAGATAGGTAAAATAATTTTCCGCGGTGAACAGCTGCACAAACGCCTCAAAAGAAAAAGGCGACGGAATAAGCTCTACGGGGATAAGGCATACCTGCGCGCTCTTCATAAACGCGCGGAAAAACATAAACAGATACGGGATCATCAAAACCAGTGCCAAAACGCTCATTCCCAGATAAATAAACGTACGCCCGACGATCCGTTTCGCCTTTTCCTTTTTCGCTTTTTGATATGCGGAGATATTATTATGTATTGTTGCTTCCATATCTTAATCCCCCGAATAGACCCATTTGCTCGTCTTGAACGTGATAAACGTAAGGATCGCGATCACGACGAACAGCACCCACGCCACTGCGGACGCGTAACCGTAATATCCGGACGAGAACTCCGTATAGATCTTGACGGCTATGAAATACAGCGAATCCTCGGGGCCTCTGCCGCCGTTGGAAGCGTACACCATCGTGGCATTCGTCTGCAACGCGCCGATGATACCCGTGATGAGGTTATAGAAGATCATTGGCGTAGACAACGGAACGGTGATCTTAAATACTCTTGTCAAAACGCCCGCACCGTCGATCTTCGCCGCTTCGTAAAGCCCGACGGGAATATTTTTCAACGCCGACAGCCACAAGATCATGCTTGCGCCGATCGTCCAGAAATTCATCAGCACCGCCGAGAACATCGCAGTCTCCGCCGAAGCAAAAAACTGGAAGGGTTCCTCTCTGCCCATCAGCTGCATAACGTAGTTAAACAGACCGAAATTTGTGTTGTCAAACATCTGCGAAAAGATGACGCCCGAGATGACGCCGGGAATGACCACAGGCAAATAGTACAGCACGCGAAACACCTGTACGCCGCGCAGCTTTTGGTTTACGATCACGGCGAGGAAATAAGACAAAAAGAGATTGAGCGGAACGGTGATGACCGCGTATAAGAAGGTGTTCGAGAACACCTTACCGATTTCTTCCCAATCAGTGACGAACATCGTCTTGAAATTGCCCAATCCGATATATTCGTACACCGCCGCGTCGTTATAACGGTGAAAACTGTAAATAAACGACTGCACCACAGGGTACAACGTAAACACCAACATACCGATCACGAGCGGCGCCACGAAGATCCAGCCCCATACGCTGTCTTTGATTTTTTTCTTCAAAGCCGACTTCCAATCGCCGGAGGTCGGTTGTATTGCCTTTATCTTCATTTCGTTGCTCCGAAATTATTTTACGATGACCGCTTTCTTAAGCGCCGTTACTGCAGTGTCGATACATTTATCCGTCGAGAAGGTAGCATTCAGTCCCGAATCGTATGTCATTGCATTGACAACGAGGTTAGAGCAAGCTGCAAGCAACGCGGTCTTGGTCGTCGCCTCAAAGTTAAGGAAGAAGCCTTCCGAATAGTTACGATACGTTTCGTACGTCGTCGCCGCAAGATTGATATCGCGCAAGCCTTCACCCCACGCCGCCGTGTTATAATCCTGCAGATCCACGCGGACGGAAGGTGTGTTCATACCGGCGCCGGCAAGAACGTTTTGACCGTCGGCACTCAAAAGAAAGGAAAGGAACTGCCAAGCAAGATCGCGTTTGCTTTCATCGATACCCGAATAAATACCGTAGCCGGGAACACCGTAACCCATCACGCCGTTATCGCCGTTAATGATCGGGAAGGTCACGATATCATAATCTTCGCCGATAAAATTCTTATACTTCTTGATCGCCGACGAGGAATGGAACAGCATCGCGCCGCTGCCGTTTTCATAATTCGCGGCACCACCGTTCGTAGGCGGAATGATCTTCTTCTCCACCAGCTCGCGGATCATGCTCAACGTCTTTTGAGTCGCTTCGCTTTTTAAGGTCCATTCGCCGTTTTCATAGAAGGTCGCGCCGTTGGATTTGAACAGCGAGAAGGTCACGGGCGTCCAAGTAAACGACGTATCGATGATGTATCTGCCTTTCGCCGCCGTCCAACCCTGCTCATCGTAATACGCTCGAAGCGCTTCACAGACCTTTACGAACTCCTCCCAAGTCCAACCGTTTTTTACGGTTTCAAGCGTAACGCTCTTATCGGGACGGCCGTCCCAGGTCAACGCCGCTTCAATATATTTCATATTGAGGTGGGTAACGATACGGTCGGAGCTTCTGGGAATAAAATACTGCGAGCCGTCAAAATTCTTCTGTCCCAGCTTCATCGCTTCAGGAACGAACTGCTCCAGCCAAGTCGCGGGCGCGTTTTCATCCATAGGTACGTACGCTTCCGATTCCGCTTCGATGTACGGATCGAGGTTGAGATACAGCTTGCTGGAAATAAAACGGAAAGACTCCGTTTCGCTGGTATAGAATATGTCGGGCATATTCTTCGCCTGATATCTGCCCATCACCGCGCCGGAATAGTCGGTACCGGAAATACGTACGGGCTCGACCGTGACGTTGGGGAATATCTGCTTGAATGCTTCGCCCATTGCGTTGACGAGATCGCTTTCGTACGGGTCCGCCGTAACACCTACCGTCAACGTTGCCGTTTGGTTGTAATCGTCGTCCGTCATATCGATGTTCGCTTCATATTCGGGTTTTTCATCCACGGACGTGTTGCCGCCACTGTTCCCGCCTCCGCTCGTCGGGTCGCCGCAGCCCGCAAACGTAGCGAACACCATCGTGCAAGCAAGCATCATTGTGAGAAATTTTTTCATTTTTGCCTCCTTAATTTTGACAACGTTGCCAAAATATGACACGCGTCATTTTATTTTAAAAATTTTTTCGATCGGATATATTTAGGTTGCCTCCGACCGAAAGGCAATGATCGATTTTCTATCAAATTTTTTGTAAAACTAATGGTCTTACAGAGTAAAAGGACATCCTTTTACCACGCCTTCAGCGTTCAGTACGAAGCTTTATCCACCGACCCGCGCATCACAGCTTTGGCTTCGAAACGGATCGTCATATATGGCTTTTCGTAATTGCTGTCAATCTTATCGATGATCGCCTTTGCGATCGATCTACCATACTCCCGTTTATCAAATCCGATCGTACAAAGCCCGGGAGTGAGATAGCCGCTGAGCGCGATATTGTCGCAACCGATCACGGAAATGTCCTTTGGACAACCGTACCCCAACTCGGAAAGCCGCTTCATCAGCCCCACCGCGCACAGATCGTTGGTTGCGAACACCGCCGTTACTTCCGGATTTTTTTCTATCAATGCATCCGCAAGAAGATACCCGACTTGTTCGGAACGAAGGGAGTAGTCGTTGTTGCACAAAACCAAAGAGCTTTCCTCCGAAAATCCGTATTTCTTGCGCATGGAAAGGAAAGTTTTCCCTCGGGAATCGGCCTTGAAGCGAAGTTCGTCCACCGTGCTGACGTACGCAACTTTTTTATGCCCTAGCTCGGAAAGCTGTTGCATAAATATCAGCATCGCTTTTTCATAATCATTGTGCACTAAAAAGCTGTTGTCTTTTCGGAAATTGACCAGCACTGTGTTTTGATTTTGTAAAATGTTGACGAAATTTTCAGGCAGCTCGTTGGTCATGAAATTGACGAGTCCATCCAACCGCCGTTCGCAAATCGCATCCAGTTTTTGCGGCATCTTGTTATCCAACAAAAAGGTCGTCACCATATATCCTTTTTCCGCCGCGTATTCTTCCAGTCCCTCGATGATCTCCGCGTGATAGGGATTGGTCATTTCGTATACCGCCACCCCGATGTGGTTACTCCTTCTACTTGCCAAACACTTCGCTGTAAAATCCGGCACGTAATTCAGCTCTTCTATCGCTCGCTTGACCTTCAGAACGTATTCAGGCTTTACAGTGGGTTTATTATTCATTACGTTTGAAACCGTCCCCACCGAGACCCCCGCCTTTCTCGCTACGTCTGTCCTCGTTACCATAACGTCACTCCTCTTTCGTGACCCGCGTCATTTTTATCTATTATATCATAAATTTTTCATTTGTCAATACTTTTTTGGAAAATTTTTTATATTTTTTGGCAAAATTTTTACAGCGACCATAAAAAAAGAGGCGGACGACCCGTTTTTTATCGGATTGCCCGCCATGATCATCTATCAGTATTTTTCTTCCGGTATATCAGTATATTTTGCATAATTGAACAAGAACGTTTTATACTGTCCGATATCCAATGCGCCGCCGCAATTGATATAATGATTCCCCCATTGTTTTCCGTCCGCTTTTAGAAGCAGGATAAAATAAGCCGTAACGTTTCTCGACAGCGGAACTTCACACACAACGGTATTTTCATTCGCGCGCTGTCAAAGCCGCCACAACATACCATTTCACCTGTCATGATGATAAGATCGGGTTTGACTGTCTCGATCACACCTTTGACGGTATCCTCATATCCATATTTTTATTCTACATATCTTTTTTCTGTTATTTGTATCTTTACATTATGCAAAATTTCAACGAAAAAAAACTTCCCCGCTGTCATTGCCAACCAAAACAAAAAAACGCTTAACTTGAAAAGAGCAAGGGAATTTTTGCCAAACGCCGAAAAACGGTTTACTTTTTCATAAAAATGTGTATAATATAATGTACCCAAACAAAATATGGGGGTGCACCGGATTCGATTGCCGGTGAGCGAAAGGATAAGCATACCGCAGACGGAGTGACTGCGATAAAACATTCCACCTAAATTTAAATGCAGATAGAAATGCAAACTACGCTCTTGCAGCGTAAACTCGTTTTTAAAACGATCGTCGCGCCCGGTTTATCCGTCGGTCGGGGTCGCGGCGTCAAAAAGACGGAACACTCTTTATAAGATCGGAAGGTGTTTTTTAAAGAGTATTTTGCCTTCTGCGTAACGCGATGCGTGTTTACCCGCTCCGCGGTATTAAGAAATAATAGATAAACTAAGTATGTAGAAAGTTTTTTGGCAGCCGCGTAAGACGTCGGTTCAACTCCGACCACCTCCACCAAGTCAGCACACGTCACTAACCTTGATTTTTAAGGTGTATCGGCGTGTGTTTTGCTTTTTCGGGGCTATTTTCTCTATGGTATGAGTAGTAGCCCGAAACACAGCAAGAACCCTTATCGTGTTGCGGGCGAAAATCCCCATTTTTGAAAAATCGTCACCCTGAACATTAAGGATTTTGTATCTTTCTATATATGACTTCCAAATAGTGGGTAAATCGGGTAAATCGGTGAAGTTTACTCTAAACCTAAAAGTTTAAGGTTTATGCAAACCCGTCCTGTTTGAAGCGGTTAAATCGGGTAAATCGGTTAACCCTTGTCCCAAAGTGGGCGTACCCACTATACCCACTTTACCCAGTCAAAATTGGATAGCCAAGCAAGGACTACCCCCGAAAGGGGGATGCCCGAATGGGCAAAACAGGGTTAGATTTCCATAAAAAAT
>JBGVRF010000132.1:0-28610 GCA_045128175.1 Candidatus Scatosoma sp. | reverse complement strand
TAATGGGTGGATCATTCTTTGATTCCGACAAAACAGATCGACGCTCAAACTTAATTTTATAGTTGCCGACGGTTATCCCTTTAAACGTATAAACCAATTCTCCGCCGCCTACCCGATCATCGTCAGGCTGAACAAATTCTTGTGATACATATTCTATCCCTGAAGTCGGGGAAATTTCATAATTCCATTGATAAGGCGTGCTACCGTATGCGCTCAAAGTGATCTCAAACGTGTCGCCTACCGCAACGTCAGGCAGAGAATAGGTATTTTTGTTGTTACCGCCACACCCTACCAATGAAAATATCATAAGCAACAACGTTTCCAACACAATTACTATGTTTTTAATATTTTTCATTTTCCCTTCTCCTTAAATATAATTTTTACTGTGTTTCCGCTTGCTTCGTAACCGAACTCGATCCAATGGGAAGAGTCGGAAGAAACACAAAAACGTGGTTCGCTTTCCTCGACGTGAAAGGGGGTAATTTTTATCAAAAAAGTGCCTTTTTCTTTCGTGAAAACATCAGACGGTATCACAATCGTTTCATGATGCCGATACGTTATGCCCTTTGCCCAATGCACTGTAAAACCGTATTCCGAAGTATACCCCTCCGCCGCCGATATCTCTTTCACAAAATAGTGATCTTCGATCGTTTTATAATCGGAAAATCGTAGCCCATTGGCCGTCGCAGGCGCTTCGCTTTCGTCGCAAATATACATTGCAAAAAAAGTGACGTCCGATTCGCCTTTTGCCCAATGGTCCAACCGTTCTTGATCAAAATGATCGGCATTATACAAGCCGTAATATAACTCGAAACGCACGTCGTCTTTGGAAAAAGTATCCGTATCGGACCTCGCTCCTAACATTATCGAATACGTTTCCAAGCGATAATTAAAAAAACCGCCTTCAAATTGTCGTTGACAGCTTGCCGCCGAAAATAACGTTATCAACGAAACGAGGAACATCGCGCAAAAACGCTTGAAAATTTTTATCATTTTTTTGATCTCCTTCATTTTTGGATTTTTTTACTTTTTATTGTACATCGGACCGCACCTCCTGATATTCTTTCCTTACATTAAAGAAAACCATGTTTTCTATCCGTTTCCTCTTTTCATAATATAAGACGATCGAACTGGCGCTTTTTTATGCAATTTTTCAATTTTTTCAATTTTTTTAAGATTTTTTATTGCTTATTTCTTCTTCATTATATCACAGTTTCCATTTTCTGTCAATAGCTTCCTTAATTTTTCCTCCGATATAACATTGCGTACAAATCTTAAAAAAATTTTCACCAAAAATATTGACAAAACGTATTTTTTACTATATAATATATCTAAAAAGCCGTTTTTGGCTTTCGGCATCATCTTTAGGAGGTTTTTATGTATTGCAGACATTGCGGACAAGAGATCAATGATGAAGCGGTGGTTTGTATCCACTGTGGTTGCGAAACCGGGGTCAATAAAATGAATAAAGCGAGGAGCGATGACGCTAAAAGCGCGGGCTGGGCGGTACTTTGCTTTTTCTTCCCTGTGATCGGGTTGATCTTGTATTTGGTTTGGAAGGACGAGTATCCCTTACGTTCGAAGAGTTGCGGCAAGGGTGCGCTGATCAGCGTGATCGTATCCGTTGCGTTTTTCGTATTGTATATCATCCTTATCATCGTTTTGGCCATACTCGCTACAGGCTCGGGTGGCGGCGGTTATTATTATTGATAAATCGCTTTATAACTTTTTGTTTTTTATCTCTTTTTCATTAAAATGAAACGCTCCCGACAGGATTTTCCGTCGAGAGCATTTTTTTGTGTTTTTACGGTTTTGTTTTCGCGGTATAAGATGCACGGAAGGCAGGGGGCTGCCTTCCCTACGTTAAAACAAAATACATTTACGGAAGGGCGCTTTCCTACGTTAAAGCATATTGAAGAATGCTTTCGTACCCGAAAGAAGCTGTTCGTCCAGCGCCCATTCGCCGTTCTTTTTAATGATGCCGAACTGACATTCTTTCGCGGCTTCGTACAAGTCGGCGCCGTCGTAGCCTACCAGCTTGTCCGACATATCGTCGAGAATATGCTTCGCCTCTGGGGTGAAGCGGGAGGTGGTGACGAAAATGCCGCGGCAATGCAGTTTCCCCTGCTTTGCTTGACGACAGGCGCACGCGCCGATGAATTGTTGCAACAGCGTTTCGCCTACGACCCACAGTTTTTCGTCGCCCTTGTCGGGGTCCCAGTTCTTCGACTGTATGTAGATCGTTTCCTTGAAACCGAACTTGTCCGTCAATTCGATCTCGCCGTCGATACCACCGTCATGGCCGCCGCCCGTGATCTTCAGCCCTTCCAGCCGTCTACCGTTTTTCATCGAGTACCGTTCGAGCAGATAGACCGAATAGTATTCGAAATAATCACCGCCCAAAGAGCGCATACGTTTTAAAAACGCTTCCCGAAGTTTTTCATCGGGCGTCAAAGCGCGTTCGGCCACGGAACGGCGTCGCACGTTCAATGTGTTGCGAGTTGCTGACGTCGCCGCACGAAGTTGGTTGCGTACAGGCACTTCTTCCGTTTTCTGTTCGGGGATACGTTCTGCCTTTTTCTGTTCGGGAATACGTTCTGCCTTCGCCGTCTTTTCAGCAAGCTTCTGCGTTGTTTTCGGCGCAGGCTCCGCTTTGGGAGGTTCGAGCTTTTTCACCTGCGATACGACGGGCAGCACTTTCTTCTCCGTTGCGGGTGCTTGCGGCGCTTGTTTCGCTTTTGGCTGTTCCGTAACCTTCGCTATGGCAGCCGCTTTTTCCTCTTTTTCTACTTTTTCTTCTTTTGCGGGCGTTTCAACTGCCGCGAGTTTTACGGGTCGGGGTTGACGGGCGGGCTTGACGTCGCCGAACAGGAAACTCATATCCATGACTACGTTCTTGGGCGCGACCTCCGCCTTTTCCTTGACCTGCAACGAAGTTTGTGTTTTTTCTTCCTTTATCTCGGAAACGGGCTTCATCTCAGAAACCGGCGCGTTTTTTTCTTCCGCGTTCTTCTCATTTCCCACGCTTTCTACATTTTCCACAGCCGTCGTTTCGGCGGGTGTTTCGACAGGCGTTTCCATCGCTATTGCAAGAACGTCTTCAAGCGCTTCAACCCTTTCAACGGGCGTTTCGGCAGATGCCGCAACGGAAATTTCTTTTTGAGCATCTTCCACTTTTTCTTCCGTCAACGCAGACATGGGTGCCTCGTTTTCCGTTTTTACCTCAACGAGCGTTTCCGCCTCGATGGGAAGCTGCACCTCGAGCTCATGCAGATCCAGCTCGGTCTGTCCCTCAAGTTCTTTGGAGGCTTTGGGTTTTCTGCCGCGCTTTTTGGGCGCGGGCTTTTCCTCGGGGATAGGCTCGGGCGCGGTTTCGGGCGTCACGGGAGCAACGGGCGCGATCGGTTGAAGGGGCGGAACAGGCAAAGGATCGGAGTCCTTCGCGGGCTCTTCCGTCTTTGCCTCTGCGGTTTTTGTCTTTCTCACCGTTTTTGCTCTCGTCGTTTTCTTTGCGGGTTTTTCCTCCGCTTTGGGTTTCGCTTTTTCTTCGGGTTCTTTTTTCGCCTTTGCGCGACCGCGCTTGGGCGCAGGTTTTTCCGTTTTTTCTTCCTGTTTTTCAGCCGTTTCGGGAACGGGCGCAGGCAGAGGTTCGGGGAGAGAACGCGCCTTCAACGCATACCTGCCCCCGTCGTACATCACGTCGCTTTCCTTTTTCATGATATCCAAGACGGAGCCGACGCGACCTTTCACGTCGTTGATATTGTCCGTTTCTTCACCAAAGCGTTCGACGTATGACTTTGCCACTTCGTCAATGAGTTCGTTGTGTCTATACGGCTTTACCGCCAGCAATTCTTTGATCAAATTCTTCGTCGCGTTGGTTTTTTCTGCACGCGTTACGGGAGCTTTCACTTCCGTTTTTTCCGTTTTGTTGGTTTTCTTTACCATAAAATTTCCTTATTATATTACGTTTTTACAGGCTACCCGCCTGCATTGGGTTATGCAAAGAACGTCAATCTTCCTCGTAAAGGCGGATAAATTCGCCCAAGTTGTCAAACCGTTCTTCCGTTTTTTCGGACAGATACGCCCGCAAAAGGCGCAACGCCCGTTTCTTCCCGCCCGGAAGCTTGTCCTCCGAGAAGGTAAGTCCCTCGCATTTTCGCAAGATATGATAGGTGGACACGCTCACCCGCTCCCCTTGTACGCAACGATCGAAAGAGGTAAATCTGCCGTCGGAAAAATCAAACCATAGCTTGTCCCCGACGTCACCGTCACATTCCTCCCAAAAACCCAGATCGAGCGGATAGCCGCTTTCCCGCAGGGCGACGAGGATGAAACCGATCAGAGCTTCTGCAGTATCCTCCTCGGCAAGCGAAAGGGATTTCAGACACTCGATAAAGGCGATGAACAGACCGTCATAGGCTTCGTTTTCAAAAAGAATAGCTCTGCACACGTCTGCCGCTGCGCAAGCCGCGTAAAAACGAACGATATCGAGGCGAAGCTCGAAAAAGCTTTCGTGCAAATACGCGCCCGTCACCGTATACCTGCCCCCCTTCTCCGCGAGAACATATTCGGCAAAACAGAAGGGCTGTGCGGAAAATGCGAGCCGCGCTTTGGGCTTTTTCACGCCGCGAATACCCGCCGTGAGCTTGCCCATGGAAGGAGAAAACAACGTCAACAATTTGTCATTGTCCTTATAATCGATCGTCTGCAAAACGATCGCGTCCGTTTTGATCTCCATGTTTCCTCTCCTGTAATGCGGACTATTTTTTCATCAGATCGTAATAGAGCATATAATAGCTGATGCTACCCGTTTCCTCAAACAATTTCCAAGCCATTTTTGCCGCGTCGGTTTCCTTTGGTTTGTCATGCATAATTTCATGCCCTCCCAAACCTATTTTGCGAAGTATGGCGATAATTTATACGACTCCACCTCATCCGTTTCGCGTTCGCTCAACACTTTCCCCTCAAAGGGGAAGGCTTTCACCGCTACGCTTTAATATTTTCCGTTACATTCCCCTCTCATCTGCCCCGCGCGAAGTAAAACGGCGGAGATGCGAGCGATGCGCGAAGGGCGAGCATTTTCGAAGGGAGATGTACGCCTGTACACGAGCGAGAAAAGCGCAAGCCCGACAATGCAGCGCGACGCAGATACGTCGTTTTACTCGTCTTTGAGGTCCTCGTAACCGTATTCCTTCAACAACCCCGCCTTGTCGCGCCAATCTTTTTTCACCTTGACGTAGGTGGTAAGAAAGACCTTTGCGCCCAGGAATTTTTCCATGTCCTGACGGGCGAAGGAGGACACCTCTTTGATCGCTCTGCCCTGCTTGCCGATCAGGATCGCCTTGTGGTTGGCACGTTCGCAGACGATATCGAGGTTGACGTCGTATACGCCGTTGTCCAAAAGCTCGAAATTGTTGATCACGATCGCCACGCCGTGCGGAATCTCTTTGTCGAATTTCAACAAGATCTTTTCGCGCATGATCTCCGCGATCATAAAGCGCTCGCTTTTGTCCGACACGATGTCCTGTTGAAAAACCTTTTCTCCTTCGGGCATCTGCTTGACGAGAAATTCTTTCAGCTGACGCACGTTTCTGCCCTTACGCGCGGAGACGGGGAACACGTCGAGGTCGAGTTCCGCATCCGAAAACTTCGCCATATCCAAAGGAATGTTTTCTTTGGGCATGATATCGATCTTCGTGTACGCGACCGCCATGGGCAAACCCAGCGCCTTGTATTTGCGAATGAGTTCGAAATCTTCTTCGTCGATACCGTCGTGGCCGTCGAGGACGTAGAGAATAAAATCGACCGACTTTGCACTGACGTCCGTCGTACGCATCATCATATCGGTGAGCGCATTTCTCGCCTTATAAATACCGGGCGTGTCCACGAAAACAATTTGATAATCGTCCTCCGTCAATACGCCTAAGATTCGATCCCGCGTCGTTTGGGGTTTGGGAGAAACGATAGAAACCTTCTCCCCGACCATTACGTTAATGAGCGTGCTTTTGCCCGCATTTGCTCTGCCGATTACCGCTACGTACCCGCTTTTCATAGTTTGTCCTTCTTTGTCCTTCTTTCTGTTTCCGAGACAAAGGCTTCCGCCTCTGCACTCTGCTAAGGAACCGAGTTCCTTGACCTTTTACCGCGTTATCCCCAGCTTGCCGAGGATACGTTCTTCCTGCGCGCGCATTTCCGATTTTTCTTCGTCCGTCATGTGGTCGTAGCCCAAACAATGCATGATGCCGTGCACCAACAGATAATGCAACTCCCGCTCGTACGAATGGCCGTACTCCTCTGCTTGCTCCCTCGCGCGATCGCAACAGATCGCCACCGAACCGATCAAAAGATTGCCTTCCTCGTCCACGTCGAACGGATACTCTGCACCCTTCAACGCTTTGCCCTTGATTCCGTCCAGCGTCGGATAGCTGAGCACGTCCGTCACCCTATCCGTGTTCCGCGTTTCACGATTCAGACGTCGGATCTCTTCACCGTCTACGAACACAAGCTCGATCGCAAGCGGTACGTCCGAGACTACAAATCCGTCCATTGCCCGCTCGAGAGCCGAAACGTTTTCCGCCGTCAGTTCTTCACCGTCAGGGTCGTAATAGATATGAAAATCCGTCATTCGTTTTCTCCCTTCGTGCCGTTTTCCGTGCGCTTGTATTTTATGTTCGGGTATTTGATACGGTGATGATACACACCCGTCAACGTATTGACAAGTGCCAGACGGATCTTCGTCAGATCGCCCATCGTGATGTCGCATTCGGAAAACTGCTCAAGATCCATACGCTCTTCGATGACTGCGCGAATAGCTTTTTCCGCCGCCTCGGGATCCCGCGCGCCGACCGCGCGCACCGCCGCTTCCGATGCGTCCGCGATCATGATGATCGCCGCGATCTTCGTTTGGGGTTTGGGACCCAGATAGGAGAAATCTTCTATATTCAGTTCCCCGTCCGTCATTTTCAACGCCTTCGCGTAAAAATAACGAATCGGCATCGTGCCGTGATGCTGCTTGGCGACGTCCGCAAGAAATTCGGGCAAGTGATTCGCTTTGATCAGCTTGTACCCCTCTTTTGCGTGCGAACGGATAATATCCGCGGAAAGCTCGGGCGCGAGCTCGTCGTGAACGTTGTATTCGCCCTGGTTTTCCGTAAAGTTTTGCGGATTGTGCAACTTACCCACGTCGTGATACAGTGCCGCAGCGCGGGCATAGTCGACGTCCTCGCCGATCGCCGCCGCGCACGCCTCCGCAAGCTGCGCAACCATCACCGAATGGTTATACGTACCGGGCGCCTCCTGCTTGAGTTTTCTCAACACCCTCGCGTCCGAACTCGTCAATTCACGAAGTCGGAACACCGTGAGGCAATTAAACACACTTTCGAAGATCGGCAAAATGGCAAGGAAGATGACGGTGGACATGACGCCGCCGAAAAGTCCGTAGCCCATATTCATGACGATGCGTTCCAACTGCGGAAGCTCTTCCGTTACCGTCGCGGTCGCCACGCCCACCTCGATCAGCGCAGGGAGTTCCAAAAGGAAAATGATAAGGTCGATGGGAACGACGATCAAAATACCGATCCCCACGACGTGGAAACGGGTCTTTGCCTTATTGCAGAAAAAGATTGCGATCATCCCCGCCGAAAACGAAATGACGAGCGAGGAATAGTATTGCTGCGCCGTCAATTCGGTCGGGCTGACAAAGGTATCGATAATAAACATCAAGAGCGCACTGACGATGTTGAGGAAAATCGCCTCGCGTCTGCCCACCAATACGAAGATGAGCAAGGCGACAAGCGCCACGGGGCGGGCGTATATCGCTATTTTTTCCCCTATCAAATAGGAAATGATTACGTACAAATCAAGCACGCTGAATATGAGCGCGATATTTTTGCCGTCGGCGAGTACCGTCCTATCCTCGAAGAGGAAGTAGAAATACAGAATGAGCATGAGCAAGAAAATACAGAACAACGCATAAAGATAATTTGCGCCGTATTGTCGGAGATGCTTGCTCAACTGCGACCATTGGTCGCCTACTATGAGGATCGCCGTCAGCAATATCAGGACCACGAAATGCAGCAGAAACAGCAGCGCGCTTTTCATCGCGGTCTGTTTTGTCCAATGCACGTCGAATTGTTTTATTGCCATCTTTTGTTACTCTCCTTCCGTGGACTTGCCACGGTTTTTGTTTGACCAAGCGGGGGGACGGGGCTTTTTTATCGGTTTGTCCGCCTCCTCTTCGTCCTTTTCGTATGCGCGGATGATCCGCATGACCAGCGGATGCCGCACAACGTCTTTTGCCGTCAGTCTGCAGACGGACACTCCTTCCACGCCTTCGAGAATCCCCGTCGCGTGAACAAGACCGCTTGCTTTACCGTCGAGGTCGATCTGCGTTACGTCGCCCGTGACGACCATTTTACTCCCTTCACCCATACGGGTCAAAAACATTTTCATCTGTTCTTTGGTCGTATTCTGCGCCTCGTCGAGGATAATGAACGCATTGGAGAGCGTTCTGCCTCGCATATACGCGAGTGGAGCGACCTCGATCGCGCCGCGTTCCATCAACTTGCCGTACGTTTCCAGCCCCAACATTTCCTGCAACGCGTCGTACAGGGGGCGGAGATACGGGTCCACCTTCGTT
Source organism: Candidatus Scatosoma sp. (assembly GCA_045128175.1). Classification (GTDB taxonomy): domain Bacteria; phylum Bacillota; class Clostridia; order Christensenellales; family Borkfalkiaceae; genus Scatosoma. Next base: position 19,972 of record JBGVRF010000132.1, on the reverse strand, counting down.
TGCAGATCCCCGGGCAGGAAGCCCAGCTTTTCTCCCGCTTCCACCGCGGGGCGAGTGAGAATGATCTTTTCGACCTGTTTACTCTTGAATGCGGACACCGCCATACATACGGCGAGATAGGTCTTACCCGTACCGGCAGGGCCTACGCCAAACACGACGGGATCCTTTTTGATTGCGTCCACGTACGTTTTCTGCCCGACCGTTTTGCATTTGATCTGTTTACCGCGGGCAGTGATCGCCACGACTCCTTCCGTCAACGACGCGATCTCATCCGCGCGGCCTTCCTTCGCCAGCTCTATACAGTACGCCAGCCTGCCCTTATCGATATCCTCGCCCTGTTCGGCAAGCTTTAACACCGCCGTCAAGACTTTACAACCCAGCGATACGGCGTCCTGTGCGCCCTCCAAACGGATCTTGACGCCCTCGACATAGCCGACCACACCAAGCTCGCGGGAAAGAAATGTCAGGTTTTCATCAAAGGCGCCTAAAATTTTCGCCAGCCTGTCCACCGATCTTGTGTCGACCGTTTCAACGGTCTTTTCTGTGTTTGACAATATCAAATCCTCCCATGCGCAGCGTCGCCGCGCTTCGCGCGTATACGTGCGTATGTACCTGCCTACACTCGCGCGCGTATACGCTACGGCGAAAAACTTCGCCGTGACGTTGATTTTGTTGTTTTCGTATTTTATACTTATGATTACTAAATATGCATGATTACTAAATATGCGGCAGATCGGAAAAGCTCAGAGATTGATCGATTCGATCGTCGTATACTCGATTTTCACGTGAAACAAATTATCGGTTTCGGAGAAATGTTTCACGGTTTTTCCCGTTATTTCGTCACGATCCGACAGATCCAGCAAAAGGTAGGCTTCCGCGAATGCCGCTTCCGCCGTTTCCGCTTGGATATCCGCTTCAAAAACACAGCCGAGTTTTGCCCGCGCGATCACTTCAACGCATACCTGTCCCCCACCTTCGAGCAAAAACCAGTCTCCGACGAGCATTTCGCCCGCCGTCACCGCGTCGCCGATCTTTTTCAACGGCGTACCGCGAAGCGCCGTGATGGAAAGCACCGTGCCCGTATGCTTGGAACGCAACCCGCCTTGCTCGAAAACATCCGTTCCGAACGGGGAAAGTCGGATCTCGACTTGCGCCCGAAAGCCCGTTTTTTTTATGGAACAGTATTCCACCCCGTTGAGCGAGAGCAGTTGCGAGCAGATCCAATCTTCTTTTTCCCTGTTGTAGATGGAAAACGGTTTAATTCCGCCCGCTTCTAACGCAATGTACGCTTCCCTCGCGTACACGTCCGAACCGACGAATTCGATCGCAAACACGAACCGATCTGCGGTCAACAGACAAATGAGCACAAGCAAGCAACCGAGTAAAAATCCCACGCGACGTTTCACCCAATCGGAAACACGGGCAAGCCCTTCCGAACCCACTTTTCGGGCAACGTAGGGACTATATACGGATATATTATAGCATACATTCGGATAAATTGCAAAAACTTTTTCGGTATCTTTCTTGTTTACACTGAAAAGTATTTGATTTTTTTCGATTTTTTTTGCGTTATAGACCCCGATTCCCACCCGACGGAGACGCAAAAGGGCGCGTTCGGGCATCAGCCCTTCGATGAGTATTTTATCGCGCGGCGGACCGAAAAGCATGGCTCACCTCGTCTCGGGAAGCTCGGCGCCGCCGATGACGCGCAGGGAAAAGATCTTTCCCGACAGCTCCAGATCCCCGTCGCAATATTTTCTGATCGTCAGACCTTCGCCCGCCACCTCCACTTCGGAGCGGGGAAAACAGACGGTCACGCGCTCGGGGGAAAAATCCCCGACCGCTTTCACACCTTCGAAATAGCCACCGCCGCCGGGCACAAAATAGCAACGCGACAGCGCGCCGTCCGTGGTTTTGAAAATTTCGTCGTATAACCGCATCCTCTGCCCCTCCGTCTTTCAGTATATGACGGATTGGAAGAGAATATGTCTTATCTGCCGCGTTGCGTCGTCCGTCAGCCCAAAATATGGATAAGGTCGTCGCGGATCTTTTGCGGTTCGGCAGTTTTGCAAACGATCGTCAATACGTCGCCGCCGCGAAGCACCGTGTCGCCGTCGGGCAGGATCGTTTCCTCGCCGCGCGTAATCTGCGTGATCCGCGCGTTTGCAGGCCACAGAACGTCACGCACTTCGCGTTTGTCCGCCAAAGCGCCGGAAGCAAGCGTCAAAACGTATACCTCGTTTACGGCGGTATTACCACCGTATTCCCGTTCGTATTCTTCGAGAAGTTCCTCGTATATACCGTTCATTCTCGACAGATCGCCGATAAAATAGCCGATCGCGACCCCGATAATGACGGGGAGCAAGGCCGAAAAGCTCCAGGTCAGCTCGCAAACCATGACGATCCCCGTGATCGGTGCTTTGACGATTGCGGTGAAAAACGCCGCCATGCAGACCATTACCATGAAATCGCAATATATCGGGTCCATCCCCAAAGACACCCAAGCAAAATTGAGAAGGGAACCGATACACGCGCCGATCGCCAGCATCGGGATAAACGCTCCGCAGGGCACGCCCGCGCCCATATTCACGCCCGTGATCGCAAATTTGAGGACGCAAACGACGACCAGCGTCGCCACCACGGGCAGAGAAAACACCCTTGCAAGAGACGTTTCGATCGTCCCGCCTTTCGTGCCGAGCGATTCGATCAGTTCATGCCCGCCGCCCATTACGTTGACCGTGATAAGCGACACTGCGCCGCCTATCAGAACCGCGATCAAAATACGCGTAAACGTGCTTAAAAACGGCTTTTTACACCGTATCTTTTTAAACGCTTTACATAACAGAAACACCCATTTACAAAGCAAAACGCCCAGTAAGCCGCACACGATCGCAGAAAGCGCCAAAAATCCGAAAAACGTCCAATCCGTCACCGCTGCTTGCGGGAAAACGTAGGAGTCGAAAAAGCTCCCCACCTCCATGCCGAACGCGGTATAAAGTACGTTTCTGGTGAGTAGCGCGAAGATCACGGACGAGAAGGCGCAAACGAACACTTCGGGCGTGAAACGCTTATGCGCTTCCTCAAAAGCGAACGCCATACCCGTCAACGGAGCGTTGAACGCCACCGCAAGCCCCGCACAAGCCCCGCCCGTCACCTGATAACGCCGTATCATTTCGTTTCTTTTAAGCATGCAAGCCACAGCATCGCCGCTCGCTGCGCCGATATGCAGACTCGGACCTTCGCTACCCGCGGAAAGCCCCATAACAATGGTCAGCAAGCTGGTTGCAAACATCAACGCCGCGTCGCGATACCATTTAAACCGCAAAAGGCCTCTGGTGGCTCCCTCCGTCTGCGGGATTCCGCTACCCTTTACCATAGGAACGAAATATACCGCCACCGACAGCAAAAACGCGCCGAGCGTAAGCGCTAGAAAAAGCAGAGGAATGAATCCCGGATTCGTCCGCACAAAAGCGTAGGCACCTCTGGAGAGCGCTTCGCCCTGTTTGGTACAAAGATTGTACAGCGTCACTACCGCCCCCGCGAACACGCCCGTCACCGAACCGACGGTAATAAGTTCGAGAGCGTTTTTATATAAACTTTTCTTTTCCGATTGTTTATTGTTTATTTTTCTCATAAGCAATTACCTTTTTACTGTAAAAATAAGCTTGAACGCATACCTGCCCCCGCGATTTAAGAAAATTGGCCGTTGTAGAGGCTTGCGTACGCACCGCCTTTTGCGAGCAGTTCGATGTGCGAGCCCTGCTCGACCACGCTTCCTTTTTCCATGACCAGAATACGGTCGGAATGTACGATCGTGGACAGACGGTGTGCGACCACAAAAGAAGTTCTGCCTTCCATCAGTTTATCAAACGCCTCGCCAATCTTGCGTTCCGTACGCGTATCGATGGAAGAAGTCGCCTCGTCGAGAATAAGCATCGGCGGTTGTGTGAGCATGATCCGCGCGATACACAGCAACTGTTTTTGTCCCTCGGACAGATTGCCTCCGTCTTCGGACAAGACCGTGTCATATCCCTTTTCCATACGCATGATGAAACCGTGCGCGCGGGTAGCTTTCGTCGCCGCGATCATTTCTTCGTCCGTGGCGTTCGGCTTGCCCAGCTTCAGATTTTCGCGCACCGTACCGCTTTTCAGCCACGTTTCCTGCAAGACCATTCCGTAATTTTCACGCAACGAATCACGGGTCACGTCACGGATATCTTTTCCTTCAACGCATACCTGCCCCCCGTCTACGTCGTAAAAACGCATCAAAAGATTGATAAGCGTCGTCTTTCCCGAGCCCGTCCTTCCGACGATGGCAATACGCTGACCGGGCTTCACCGTCAACGACAGATCCTCTATCAATTTGCGCTCTTGCGTGTACGAAAAATATACGTTTTTCAGCTCGACGTTGCCTTCGACTGCGTCAAGACGTTCTTTGCCTACGTCCGACGTCTCCTCCCGCTCGTCGATCAGCTCGAAAATACGCGAAGCGCAGGTAAACGCGCCTTTGAGCTCGGTGATCACACCCGAAATTTCGTTAAAAGGTTTGGTGTATTGATTGGCATAAGAAAGAAATTTAGTCAAGCCGCCGACGGTAAACGCTACGCCGCCGACAAGCGCGCCGTTGACGACGTCAAACGCACCGATCAGCGCGACCAGAGCGTATACAAGGTTATTGATGAACCGCGTCGAAGGATTGACAAGCGAAGAATAGAACGTAGCGTTCATCGCCGCCTTTTCCAAACGGGCGTTGATCTCGTTGAATTTTTCCTCATTCTTCTTCTCGCGCCCGAACGCCTGCGTAGTCTTCAGGCCCGTGATTGCCTCTTCGACAAACGAAGTCTGTTCGCCGCGCGTCTGCGTCTGACGCACGAAAAATTTATGCGTATGCGTTGCGACGAACTTTGCAACGAACAAAGAAGCGGGCGTGACCAGCACCACGACAAGTCCGATCTTGGGATTGGTGGCAAGCATGAATGCGATCGTACCGACAATAGTCATAACACCCGTAAAAAATTGCGTAAAGCCCATCAGCAAGCCGTCCGAAAACTGATCGGCGTCCGCCACTACCCGACTGACCGTATCCCCGCGGGAATGTCCGTCAAGGTATTTCAAGGGCAACGCACCCAATTTCCCGAATGCGTCGCGGCGCAGATCGCGCACTACGTTGCAGGAAATGCGATTGTTGCAAAGGCTCATTAACCACTGCGACACCGCCGCCACGGCGACCGCGACCGCCGTTTTTACAAAGATCAGTTTAAGCTCCTCCCACAATACGCCGTTCTCGACGATGCAATCGATCGCGTCGCCGAAGAATACGGGCACGCAGAGAGTTGCCGCGACCGTTACCACGGCAAGCAGCAACGACGCACCCAAAGAAAACGGGTATCTGCCGACATAGCGAAGAATACGTCCGAGCGTTCCCGCGCGGCGGGGGGAGGTTGCGGTTTTCGTTTTCGTTTTCATGCGCTTGCCCCTCCCGTTTCATTGTATTGTGAGAAATAAATTTCGCGATAGACCTCGCAAGAAGCCATCAGCTCTTCGTGTTTGCCGATACCAACGACGTTACCTTCATCAAGCACGACGATCTTATCCGCGTCGCGCACGGACGACGCACGTTGAGAAACGATAAACACCGTCGTTTCCAAACCGCGAATGGCCTTGCGAAGCGCCGCGTCTGTTGCGTAATCGAGCGCGGATGACGAGTCGTCGAGAATGAGGATCTCGGGATCTCTCACCAGCGCGCGGGCAATAGTGAGGCGTTGTTTCTGACCGCCGGAAAAGTTTTTCCCGCCCTGTTCTACGAGGGCGTCCAACCCGCCCTTTTCATTGACCACCTCTTCCGCCTGCGCGATACGTGCCGCCGCCATCAATTCTTCGTCCGTCGCATCCGACCTGCCCCAAAGTAGATTTTCACGGATCGTACCTTTAAAAAGTACTGCCTTTTGCGGCACTATGCCGATACGTTCCCGAAGCGTTTTCTGTATGCTTTCGCTACGCACGTCCTTGCCGTCAACGCATACCTGCCCCCCGCTTACGTCGTAAAAATGGGGGATCAGATTGACGAGTGTGGACTTGCCCGAACCCGTACCGCCAATGACGCCGACCGTTTCACCTCGACGCACGGAAAAGGTCACGCTCGAAAGCGCTTCGTCCGCGCCCTCGACATAGCGCATGGATACGTTTTTGAATTCGATAAACGGCGCGGTTTCACACGCTTGCGTTGGCGACCGATCGTCGGACAGCACGATCAAGGAAGGTTGCAACTCCAGCACCGATTCGATACGGCTGCCGCACGCCGCCGCTTTGGTGACCGTGACGATAAGGTTTGCAAGCTTGATAAGCTCGATCAAGATCTGTCCCATAAGATTGTAGAGCGCGAGCATTTCGCCCTGCGTCAACGCGCCGCCGTCCACACGGATCGCGCCCGTCCACAAAAGAAGAACGGTCGCAAAGTTGACCAAAACGTAGGTAAGCGGATTGGTAATCGCCGCGATGCCGCCGACGAACTTTCTGCCCTTCGTCAGGCTTTCGTTGCGGGCTTCAAAAATTTCGCGTTCTTCCTCCTCCTGACAAAACGCGCGAAGGACTCTTGCGCCCGTAAGATTTTCGCGAGTGGAGAGCAGCACTTTGTCAAGACCTGCCTGCGTCTTTTTATACAGCGGCATGCAAATGAACATGACCGCAAACACGACGACAGCAAGCACGACGATTGTGCCCGCAAACACGCCGAAGGAGGCGGGGTCGATGATATACGCAACGGTCATGGCGCCGAACACGATAAACGGCGATCGCAAAAACAGGCGCAAAAACAAATTGATACCCGATTGCAACTGATCTACGTCGTTAGTCATGCGTGTGAGCATGGTTGCCGCGCCCATTTTATCGACGTCTTTATAGCTGAGCGATTGCATTTTTTTGAACAGATCCCGCCGCACGCCCGCGGAAACACCCGTCGCCGTACGTGCCGCGAAATATTGCGCGATAACGGAAAATAGAAGCCCTAACAAGCCGAAAACGACAAGAACGACGCACATCCAAACGATATACGTTTTGTCCGCGTACGGATACGCGCCGTTTACGCGCTCTCCCAGTCCTTTATCTACAATAAGGCTCACAATAAAAGGCACAAGAAGCTCGAACGTCGCTTCCAACAATTTGAACAGCGGTCCTAACAAGCTCTGCCATTTATAAGGTTTAAAATAGGTAAAAATTTTCTTCATATCCATTTTATTATACCATTTCTGTCGCGAGAATGCAAGGAAATGCGGCGCACCGTCATAAAAAATGCCTACTTAACTTCCTTAATATATAGTTCCGTACACATCCGATGGTACAGCCTTTTGCTCCCCAATTTTTCGGTAAAAAATATTTGTCATTTCGCATATGACATGCTTTTTCGTTTTTATCGTTTATAATAGGAACGTGATCGGAAGAATGAAACAATAAAAAGGAGAAATTTTATGACAAATCACGAAAAGACTCTGCGCGAACTGGAAAAATATTTCAAAGAGTCAAAACATAATATGTGGGGACTCCGTTCGATCGGAAAAACGGGTGGCATAGCGCAGATCATGACGGACGAAAGAACGTATTTCGTCATTTGTTTTATAGACAAGGACGCCGAGCTGGCGTATGTAGAGGCTTATCCGAATATCACCTGCCCTGCGCCCTATCGTCACGCATTGCTACCGTACCTGAATTCCGTCAGCAACAGTCGGAAATGCGGGACCTTCCGCATGGATGACGCGGGATGCGTGCACATACACATGGAAACGTCCATGAAGCAGACGTACGTTTCCGCCGAGGTGCTGAAACATATGATATTGCTTGCGATCTTCACGTTGCAGGACCATCTGGAGGCAATCGAAAACATTTCACATGGGATTCCCTATTTTCCGTTCAAAAAAGATCAATCAGAAACAGAAACGGGGCTTGCCGAATATTTGAAATTGCGACAAACGAGGTCGGGAAGCGACAATGAAAACGAAACCGAGGAGGATAACGATAATGATACTGATACTGATGCTGATCGTGGGCTCGATTGGGAAACTCTCTTCAACGAAAACAAAGAAAGCGCGGATCGCGACAAAAACAACGGAATGACCGTTCACGGTGGTAATGGCGGTAACGGTGGTAACGGTGGTAACGGTGGTAATGACGGTAACGGTGGTAATGGCGGTAACGGTGGTAATGGTGGTAACGGTGGTAATGGTGGTAAAAAAAGAAAAGGTAGTAACGGCGATAGCTCTCCGTTGCGCTTTGCCGATTAATCAGGAGTTAAAAAAATGAAAAAAGAGGAAAAAGATTTTATGTTAAGTGAAAAAGACAGAAAAGAATTACTTACGATCAATGGGATATTGGACAAGTTCTCGGGAGAGCTGGCAGACGCGAGATCGGATGAAAAACGGTTGTTGACGTTGCCAAAAAGCGAACGAACAAGAAAGGAATATCAAACGGCATGGACTGCCGTGCAGGAGCGAAAAGCCGATCTTGAATTGTCGATCAAGCTCCTGCGCAGTCGTCGTGACGGAATCTTGAAAGGGAAGAAAAGTTAACTCGGATTATATTGAACACATGAGAAAAGCACCCGTTACGGGTGCTTTTTATTGGTAGACGGCTACCATGTATGCGTTCACGCATAAAATCAATATTCCGCGGCGAGGGCGGGCGCTTTGTTTTGCAGGGTATACAAATCGAATTCACTGTCGATGTCAAACTCCTCCCCCGCTTCAAACGCTGCGAGTTTGGATACCGACACTTCGTATGCGGTCATGGTCTTTACGTTCGTTTCGGACAGTTTTTTCTGATATTCCCGGCTTTGGATCCGTCCCGAAATGGCGATCTTATCCCCCACGCCGAGATTTTTGACGAACCGCGCGTTCCTTCCCCATGCAATACAGGGGATATAATCGGATTTGTTATAAGCGCGGTTAACGGCAATCAGCACGTCCGCGATCTCACGGTTAAAGGGGGTGGTACGATAGATAGGCGGTTTGCAGATATAGCCGCTTAAAAGAATACTGTTCGGGTTTTTGTCGGGCACGTCATCCAACAGCTCGCGCACGAACACCGTCAGCATCAGGCGGGATTTCCCGTTTTCGATCTTATTGTAGCTTCTGAATTGACCGAGCGCACAAATCGTTTTGCCCTTGGTAAGCATTCCGCCCTGGATCAACCGTTCCGACAGGGTAACGGGCAGGATATCCGCCTGTCCCGAAAGCCGCATAACGCGGACGTAAAACTCGTAAAAGCCCTCCCCGTACACCTCGTGCGAGAACGCAGCTTCGCTGACGATCTCACCCATCACGTACACCTTGTTGTTTTTTTCTGTAACGTAGTTCATATAATACCTCCGAATCGTAATGATATATTATTTACAGCCGTCACGCCGCAGCAGAATGCTGTCTGCCGTTCACGTCAATGGTGTAATTTTCCTTATAGATCAGCTCGCTGATGGGCACGAATTCGTACCCGCGGTTTTTCAGCGTAGAAAAAATCATGGGCAAAGATTCCGCCGTATGCAGACCGTTGTTATGACAAAGAATGATCGAACCGTTTTTCGCGCCGTTCACCACTCGCATCGCGATCTCCGTTCCCGACAGGTTTTTCCAATCCAGCGAATCGACGTCCCATTGGATCGGATAGATCCCCATGGAATTGCAAGTATCGATCAGGAGATTGTCATAATCTCCATAGGGAGGACGGAAAAGGGTCACTTTTTGTCCCGTGATCTTTTCGATCGCCGCGGCTGACGTCGTCAGCTCGTCGCGGATCTCGTTTTCCGAAAGCTTGCTCATGTAAGAGTGGGTACGACTGTGCGTGCCCATCTCATGCCCTGCGGCGACGATCTTTTCTACGTATTCGGGATATTTTTCCACCCAGAACTGCACGGCGAAAAAGGTGCAACGCACATCGTTTTTCGCCATGATCTCCAACAGTTTTTCGGTGTAGTCGACGCCCCACGCGCAATCAAAACTGATCGCAACTTTTTTCTCTTCCGTATCGACGGAATAAATAGGCAAAGAACGCGATGAACTCGTACCTGCCCCCGTCGTTTGAGAGATCTCCTCCCGTTCCCGACGGATACAAAACGCGCACGTAGAGACCATAACGATCACAAGCGCAAGGGTCAGCGCGCCGATGCCAAGTGTTCCAAAAAAGCGCTTTGCGCGAAAGCAGAGTATCATGTTCGTTGTCCTCCAAGTTTATCACAGATCCCAGTGAAAAAATTTGACAAAAAAGCCCGAACCGAAAGGAATTTTGTCGAAACCGTTTCATCGGATCGAAACTGCCTGCGATACGTGAATGGTTCATTGTATTCAAAAACGCGGAGAAATAGAACTCATCGAAAAATATAATCGTATCTTGCATTATAATGCAGAAAAATGTGATTTTTGGTTTCAAACGGTTTACATTTAAAAAAATTTTGTGTATAATGGAATTGTATAACATTTTTTTGAGGAGGCGTTTCGCATGGTACGCATATGGGCAAAACTCATCACGGACGGGCATATTAAAGAACAATACGTTTACGAAAATCCCGAAAAGCTGACGTACTCGCATTTTTTCGATTATTTGACAGAGATTTGTCACGAGCTGGACGTTCCCACGCCGGTACTGACGAAAACGCATATATTTAATTTTGCAAAATTCAATCACGTAAAGTTTACCGAGCGGGATTTTGTGGAAAGCTTAGGATACGATCAGTTGTTTTTAGAACATTTGTTGTAATTTACCGTAAAAGGAGAAAATAGATGACTGTTTTGGAAAGAGATATTCTTAATATCCTGACAGAAGACGCGCGGATCAACACGAAAAAGCTGGCCGCGATGCTGTCCGTGGAAGAAGCGCAGGTAAAAACCTGCATTGCAGAGATGGAAAAGAGCGGGCTACTTGTCAAATACACCGCCATCGTCAACAGTGAAAAGGCGGAGGACGCGCCCGTTGAAGCCCTGATCGAGGTCAAGGTGACGCCGAAAAAGAAAGAGGGATTCGACGGGATCGCCAAACAGATCGCCGCCTTTCCCGAAGTGAAAGCCGTTTATCTGATGAGCGGCGCGTACGATCTTGCCGTATTTTTGGAAGACAAAACGCTTCAGCAGGTTGCGAGATTTGTCTCCGAACGTATTTCTACCTTCGACGGTGTATTGAGCACCGCAACGCATTTCATTTTAAAGAAGTACAAGATCGAAGGGGTGCTAACAGAAAAGGAAGACGCGGATTTACGTTTGTCCATACAGGCTTGACCGACGTTACGGAAAACTTTGCTTTGCCTTTATACGCCGACGGGCTTCTTTGCTCCGCGCGGAAAGTTCGTTTACGGAACGTTTGCGATCCGCTTCCCTCGGATATCTATTTCAACGCATACCTGGTATGCCCATTTCAGAATTAGGAGTCATACGTCATGCGCGATTTTGTTAATAAAAAATCAAAACTTTTACAGCCCAGCGGAATACGGAAATTTTTCGATATCGTCCGCACGACAGAGGGCGCGATCTCACTCGGGGTCGGCGAACCCGATTTCGTCACGCCTTGGAAGGTACGCTCCGCCGCTATCACGTCTTTGCAACGGGGACACACCCAATATACGGGCAATCGCGGCCTGCCCACGCTGTTAAAACTCATTTCGCAATATCTTCAAGAACGGTTCGGGCTGGAATACGATCCCGCGCATATCCTCGTCACGGTCGGCGGTAGCGAGGCGATCGATCTTGTTTTGCGCGCCTGTGTGGAGGAGGGCGACGAAGTGTTGATCCCCGACCCCGCGTACGTTTCCTATTCCCCTCTCGTATTCATGGCAGACGGCGTCCCCGTACAGGTGGAGTGCCGCGAGGAGGATAATTTTACGCTCACGCCGCAACTTTTGGAGAAGGCGATCACGCCGAAAACGAAAGCGATCATCCTCACCTATCCCAACAATCCGACGGGCGCGATTATGACGGAAACGCAACTGAAAGCGATCGCCGAGGTGCTTATCCGACACGATCTGCTCGTCATCACAGACGAGATCTATGCGGAGCTGACCTACGGCGGAAAACACGCGTCCATCGCTTCGTTGCCAAGCATGAAGGAACGCACGGTGTATATCAGCGGATTTTCCAAAGCATTCGCGATGACGGGCTGGCGAATGGGTTACGTCTGCGCCCCGCCCGAGATCGATGAGGCAATGTTCAAAATCCATCAATACGGCATCATGTGCGCGCCGATCATGTCACAGTATGCGGCGATCGAAGCCCTGAAAGACGGACTTTCGGACGGGTTTGCGACGGTGGAAGAAATGCGTGACTCGTATGATAAACGCAGAAAATTCGTGTTACATTCTCTCCGCGAAGTGGGGCTGGACTGTTTCGAGCCGCAGGGCGCGTTTTACGCTTTTCCCTCCGTAAAAAACAGCGGTCAGAGCGGCGAGGCGTTTGCAAACGGATTATTGTCAAAGGAAAAAGTTGCAGTAGTACCGGGTAGCGCGTTCGGGAGCTTTGGCGAAAACAACGTACGTATCTCGTACGCAACGAGCATGAACGCGTTGTCCGACGCGTTCGACAGAATGTCGGCGTATATGCGCCGAACCCGATAAGTCGACGCAAGCGCCCCTTTCGAAATTTCTTTCGTTTATAAAAATCGCTTGAAATTTTTAAGAGCGTTTCGGGAAAAAGGATGAAATTCTTTTAAAATCTCGGAAAAATCATTGACAAATGCAATAAAATACAGTATAATGATATTCATAGAGACAAATAAGCCGTGGCTTTTGGAGTGAAAAGGTCACGGTTGTATTTTTAACGTTCCGCGGCGAACGGTTTTTTGCCGTGTTTTCAAGAGCTTTTTCGGGCTTGATCTGGGGTTCGTTTACAATGCCGAAAGGGCAAAACGCGCAAAAGACCGCGAAAAATTCAAACATCGGAACGAGGAGGAGTTTTATATGTCTGAACAGCAGTTTATTATGACGCAAAAAGGTTATGACGAAGCGGTTGAACGTCTGAAGTATTTGCAGACGGTGAAGCGTCAAGAGATCGTAGAACGTATCGCAGAAGCAAGAAGCCACGGCGACCTTTCCGAAAACGCGGAATACGACGCGGCGCGTAACGAACAAGCCGCAAACGAAGGCGAGATCGTCGATCTCGATTATAAGATCAAAAACGCCGTGATCGTCGAAGCAAGCACCGACACGTCGTCCGTGCATATCGGTTCGAAAGTACGCGTGTATGATTCCGAGCTTGAGGAAGAGGAAGTATACGAGATCACGGGTACGACGGAATCGAATGCAATGGAAAACAAGATCTCCAACGAATCCCCCGTCGGCGCGGCGCTTCTGCGTCGTAAAGTCGGCGACACCGTCAAGGTTATGGCACCCGACGGCGAATACAAACTGACGATCCTGGAAATTTCCTGATAAGCGAAACAGCGCTAAGGATCGGCGTTATTTTATCCAAACAAGAGAGGTTTACAAATGCAAGAAAACAAGAAGAACGCGCCCGTTGAGGCGACGGAGGAAGAACAGCTTATCGAGCAGGCTCGCATCCGCCGTGAAAAGCTGGCAAAACTCGTTTCCGAAGGAAAGAACCCTTACGAGCAGGTGAAATATCCCGTGGATACGGACAGCGAAACGATCAAAAATAATTTCGAAGCGTACGAAGGCAAGACCGTGGTCATGGCGGGGCGTATGATGTCCCGCCGTATCATGGGCAAAGCTTCTTTTTCGCATATCGCGGACAAAAGCGGCTCTATCCAGATCTACGTTACCCGTCAGGATATCGGCGAAGAAAACTATATGTCCTATAAAAAGGATTACGACATCGGCGACATTTTCGGGTTTAAGGGATTTGTTTTCAAGACCCAGACAGGCGAAGTCTCCGTACACGTACAGGAGTTGACGCTTCTGACAAAATCCCTTTTGCCTTTGCCGGAAAAATACAACGGCTTGCAGGACAAGGATATGAAATACCGTCTGCGTCATCTCGATCTGATCATGAACAAGGACGTACGGGACACCTTCCGCGTTCGTTCGCAGATACTCAAGGAGATCCGCGCATTCCTTGACGGCAGAGGCTATCTCGAAGTGGATACGCCCACATTGCTGCCCTTGGAGATCGGCGCGGACGCCCGTCCTTTCAAAACCCACCACAACGCGCTCGACCTCGATATGTATATGCGTATTGAAACGGAGCTGTTTTTGAAGCGTCTGATCGTCGGCGGTATGGACAAGGTGTATGAGGTCGGACGTATCTTCCGTAACGAAGGTATGGACGCATATCATAACCCCGAATTCACTACCATCGAAATGTACGAGGCGTACAGCGATTATTTCGATATGATGGACTTGATCGAAGATCTGTACAAAACCGTCACCCTCAAGGTCTGCGGCAAGCTTGATATCACCTATCAAGGCACGGAGATCCACATGGGCGAATGGACGCGTATGACGATGGCGGAAGCCGTTAAAAAATACGCCGGCGTGGATTATAACGATTGGGCTACGGACGAGGACGCGCGCACAGCGGCTGCTTCTTTGGGCGTAGAGCTTGAACACGAAAACGCAACAAAGGGTTGGGTTTTGATCGAGCTGTTCGACGCTTTTGTCGAGGACAAGCTGATCCAGCCGACCGTTATTTACGATTATCCCGTGGAAAATTCGCCTTTGGCGAAGCGGAAACCTTCCGATCCTGCCTTTACCGAACGTTTCGAATATTTCATTTGCGGTCACGAGTACGGCAACGCATTCTCGGAGCTCAACGATCCGATCGACCAGAAACAGCGTATGGTCAAGCAGGTGGAGGCAAAACGCGCAAAAGGCAACAACGAAGCGCAGATCGATGAAGATTTCATCAACGCGCTCGAATACGGCTTGCCGCCCACAGGTGGTCTGGGCATGGGGCTCGATCGTCTCGTCATGCTTCTTACGGACAGCTCGACGATCCGCGACGTCATCCTCTTTCCGACGATGAAGCCGAAAAAATAAAAGCCGTGACCGACGTCGGAGAAAAAATAAACGATCATAAAAATATGCATCGTTTTTATCATTCATCAAATACACGGTCATGATATTTTAAAATATTTATTCGTTTAGCGGTATAAATATAAGCTGAAAACGAATAATACGGAGAACAAAATGGACGCAAAAATCACCAAAATAAGGCTTAGTCGTATGCTTTCATACGACTGGATCAAGATCGTGGCGTTGGCGATCGCGGCGATCGTCGTTTGGTCGTTGATCTTTACGATGACGGCAACGCGAATTACACCCGCCCAACAGTTTACCGTCTTTAATTACACGGGAAACGTCAGTCTGTCCACGAAATTTTTCGATTCGTACAACAAAGCGTTGAGCGACGGCGTATTTTCACACGAAGTAATCGAGCTCAATTATAACGATCTTACCACGAGCAAAGAATACGTCAGCACGATGCTGGAAACGCGGCTTTCGACGGACGAAGGCGATCTGATCTTCATAGCAGACGTTGACGACCCCTCCACGGAATATACGGACGAAAACGGCGAAACCAAATACGCCTATACTTACTTAGAAAGCTTTGTCGGGCGCTGGTACCCTTATCTTGCCGATCTTGATCCCGAAAAGGAAAACAGTTATTTCGGAGAAATGGAAGCGTATCTAAACGAATTCTATACGGCGGGATACGAAAACGCGGACAGTCTGGACGAAAAAGCGGTGGAAGATGCGTTCCTTGCGCGGATCGAAAAGAATCGCGACAAACGTTATAAGAAAGAAGAGCAGATTCGTCAAGGTATTGCAAACGATATCGAGCGCATTAGAAAATACCGTGACGCATTGGTGTCTTTTTATGAACACCTCGAGCACGGTTGCATTTCGCTTACAACGGTAACCCTTACCGACTCCACCACCGGTGAAGCGAGTCTTTCGGGGGTATACGGTATCAATCTTTGCCCGAACGTAGATACGATGGGCGGTTTGAAAGATTTGGTCTGTCATCGCGTGACTTATACGGACGAAAACGGGGAAGAAAAGATCAACGTTACCGCGGAAAATATGCACGTAGCGCTGTTCGATCTCCCCGGCGTAGAAGATGGTTTTCTGTACGAAAGCCTATTGTACGTCATGCATTTGGTCAACACCTACTGCGCGGTCGAGGCCTGATATTACAATAAAAATGCCGTCACGCGGTTTTGCGTGGCGGCAAATTATTCGCTTTGACTGATGGCTATGAAAAATATTTTTCGCAATAAAAAAGTCTTAAAAGACTGTAAAATATATCAAATGTTGCGCGTGCACGCGCGAAGAAGACATTTATCCTTTCATACGCCCGGGCATAAGGTCGGACGATGGGACGTCACCGAATTGAGTTTTTCCGATAATCTTGCCTGTCCGCGCGGACCTATCGCTGAAGCGGAAAAGGAGGTTGCCGAAACAATCGGCGCTTATCGCAGCTTCATCCTCACCGATGGTAGTACTTGCGGGGTGCTTGCTATGTTACACGCGGCAAAAGCGCTCGGCATCAGGACGGTCGCTGTATGCGAAGCGTCGCACAAAAGCGTATTTAACGGCTGTGCGTTACTGGGATTAACGCCCCTTCTCTACCCGCAGAAAAACGCGAATGGGATCCCATTGCCCTATACCATGTACGAGTTGAAAGTAAATTTCAAAGAGATTTTTACCGCGGCGGACGCGCTGTTTTTTACTTCGCCCGATTATTATGGAAACGTCGCGGAGCTTACGGAAATCCGACGATTTTGCGATGAAATGGGCAAACTGTTGCTCATAGACGGCGCGCACGGCAGTCACCTGCATTTCGACAAAACGTTATACGCGGGCGGATATGCGGATATGTGGGTGGATGGAGTCCATAAAAACCTGCCCGCTTTTACGCAAGGCGCGATCGTATCTGCAAGAGAAGAGCGGTTTGCGACGGCGTTGCGATCGGCTTTGGATATATTCCGTACCACCAGCCCGTCTTATCCGATCATGGCGTCCGTCGAGTATGCCGTCAAATCCCCCCGCAATACAAAATTAGAAAAGGAAGCGACCGAGCTTGAAAAGAGTTTCGACCGTATTTTTTTCGGCGGGGATTGGACAAAGCTTTGCGCCGTATTCGGCGATAAGGCGTTCGAGGCGGAAAAAGAGTTTGAAAAGCAAGGCGTATACGCCGAGTTTTGCGACGGCAACATCGTAATGTTTTATCTTTCCCCCGCGACTTCTAAAAAGGAGTTTCGAACTCTTAAAAAATTGCTTTCGGCGGCATTTGAAAAATATCCCATCGGGCCTTTAAAAACGGAGAAAGATACCACTCAACGCAACCCTGCTCCCCTCGTTTTACCCGAGAACGGGGAAACGGAATGGGTGGAGATAGGCGAAGCGGCGGGCAGAATCTGCGCCGCAAACTGCGGCTTGTTTCCGCCCTGTGTTCCACTCATCGGAAAGGGAGAGCAGGTGACGGAAGAAAAAATTCGGTTGCTTAACAGTGCGGATAACGTTTTCGGATTGATTGAAAATAAAATACTTGTTTATAATAACGAGCGCGAGGCATAAAATATAGTATGGAAAAAAGAGGTAAATTTATTACTTATGAAGGCTGCGACGGTTGCGGCAAAAGCACGCAGCTGCGGATGCTGAACGAATACCTGACAAAAAATGGGATCCCGCATATATTCACGCGCGAACCGGGCGGAGGAAAGATCTCCGAAGCGATCCGCGAGATCCTGCTCAACGGCAAAAACGCAGAGATGACGGACGAATGCGAGGCGCTCCTCTACGCGGCGGCGCGCGCACAGCATCTTTCCGACCGCGTAGAACCCGCACTTTCGGAAGGCAAGCTGGTCATTTGTGATCGATACGTGGATTCCTCCTTCGCTTATCAAGCGTACGCGCGGGGCTTGGGGGAAGAGTTCGTCGGGAAAATCAACGCGTTTGCATTGGAAAAATATCGCCCGAATATCACGATCTTTATCGACCTGACCCCCGAAGCGGCATTTCGTCGCAAGCACGGCGCGGACGAAAACGATCGTCTCGAACAGGCGGGCATGGCGTTTCATAGGCGAGTATACGAGGGCTATAAACGCTTAGCAACGAACGAGCCCGATCGCATTGTCAGTGTAGACGGAAACAAAACGCCGCAACAGATATTCGAGGACGTATTGGCGGCGTTAAAGGCAAAGGGCTGTCTGTAAGACCGCAACAGAAGGAGAAGTTTATGAGTTTTTTTGAAGTGTTATTGATGGGCGTAGCACTGTCTATGGACGCGTGCGCAGTGGGGATGACAAACGGTATGACCGATCCGAAAATGCCGTTTAAACGAGCACTTCTGATCGGCGGGTGTTTCGGTTTTTTCCAGTTTTTGATGCCGCTGATCGGTTATTTTATTACGGGGGTCATAGCAAATGCGTTTCTCGGCACCTTTCAGAAGATCTCGTCATGGATTTCTTTCACATTGTTGGCATTTTTAGGCGGAAAAATGATTTTCGATAGCGTACGCTGTCTATTAGCGACGAGAAAAATACAACGCGGTGAGTCGCTCGACGGAGCCGAGGGTGCGTATTGCAACGTGGAAAAACTGACGATCGGAAAACTGTTGTTGCAAGCGGTGGCGACGTCCATCGACGCATTGGCAGTAGGCGTAACGTTACAGATGGCGGCAATATCGGAAAGCTTGGCGCTCGGTCCTTGGGGCTCGACAGCGACCATCGGTCTGACGACCTTCCTTTTGAGCGTCGGCGCAGTATATATCGGAAAGCTTGTCGGAGATAAGCTGGCAGACAAAGCCTCTTTGATCGGCGGGCTTGTGCTGGTCGGGATCGGTTTAAAGATCCTCATCGAAGGCTTGATCGGTTGATCGGGATCAAAACGTAATAAACGAAACGATGCGGCTTTTCAGCCGCGTTTTTTTTGTAAAGGCAATACCGCACAAATAACGATAAAAGAACTTGCTATTATTTTCGGGGATAAAGGCGTTACTTTTCTTATAATAGGGTTCACTATTATCTCAAACAAGTGCCTTTTTATCCCTCGAAAATACCAACGCAATTCCTCATACAACATTCTGCGGTATTGCCTTAAAAACAAACGACGGAATTTCTTCCGCCGCCTGTTTATATAATTATAATTTTCGGAGCAAATTTATTTTATTCCCCGTACCGTCCTTATAAACCGATGTAAACGATAAAGGTAAATAAGGTCACGGTTCCCTCACGGGAGGGGGAAACAGATATAAATTTAGAGATCGCGTCCAACGAGTTCGTTGTTGATATCAGTGCCCTTTCCTTGCCACCCACTCCCCGAAGGGCTTGGGTGGACTTTATGTTATCATAGTGGTCAATTGCATTAGCCCATTACACGACCAATAATTTCATTTCTAATGTTGTTTCCGGTGCAAGTATTATTCTCGTGCGCTGAAACCGTTACGTTGGTAGCAGTACAGTCTTTTACAGAACCGTTGTAGCCCGTACCAATCAACTGACCTGCGTCACGTCCTGCAGTAACCTTAGAATTGGATGCGGAGCAATTGGTAAAGCGGGACTCATTACCAGCATATCCCGCAATCACGCCCGCTTTGTCGCCACAAGCATCGCCGTTCGCATGGGTGCAAATAACGGTAGCGTTAGAAACGTGGCAGTTGGAGATCTTGCCGCTATACGTATAACCAACGATTACGGCTACGTTATGATTGCCCTTTACAGTCGCGCCGTCAATATTTACGTTTTGAATAGTAACATTTGCTTCAGCCCAACCAAAGAGGCCAGAAGAAGTATGCTTGTCAGTCTTATCGGAATTATCTACGTTGAGATTCTTAATTGTATGGTTCTGACCGTCGAAGATACCGTTGAACTGGGTAGAGCCGGTCTGTCCGATGGGCGTCCAAGCCTCGTTCTCAAGGTCGATATCCGCTACGAGAACAACCGTTTTACCTTTATAACTGTTTCTATTTACATTCACATCATTAGCGAATGCGAAAAGCTCATCGGCAGTAGCGATTGCCAAATCAATAACCTTAACGCTACCGTTGTT
>JBGVRF010000131.1:0-2652 GCA_045128175.1 Candidatus Scatosoma sp. | reverse complement strand
TATTACGGCTGTCTGCTTCTTCGTCCGAGCGGCGTTATGGCGTTCGATAATCCCGAAAATCCCACGATCATCGAGGATTTCATTCGGGCGATCGGCGGCACGCCCGTCGTGTATCCTTTCCGCAACGAATGTTGCGGTGCGTACGTATCACTGAAGAATGAAAAGCTTCCCAAAGAAAAAAGCTTGAAAGTGCTTACGAGCGCGAAGGAAAAGGGCGCGGAAGAGGTAATCACCGCTTGTCCGCTCTGTCTTTACAATTTGCAGGCGAACGGTGGCGGTATCCTGCCCGTCAAATACTTAACCGAGCTTCTTGCGGAAGCGTTGGGGGTACAGGCATGACGAAAGAAGAACGCATTGAAAATATCAAAATTTTAAGCGGTACGGACGTAAGAAAATGCATGAAGTGCGGCAAATGCTCCGGACGTTGTCCTGCGTTCAACGAAATGGACATCAAACCCCATCAGTTTGTGTCCATGCTTGCGAAAGGAAAACTTGATCAGCTTCTGGAGAGCGAAGCGATTTGGAGCTGCCTTTCATGCATGGCATGCGTAGAGCGTTGTCCTCGGGGGGTAGCACCTGCGGCGGTCGTGGAAGCAGTGCGTGATACGGTCGTTCGTATGCAAGGAAAAAATGGTATCAAGGCAGAGGATATTCCGCCTATCGTAGACGAATTGATCCCTCAGCAGCTCCTTGTCACCGCATATAGAAAGTATAACAAGTAACCAATCGGGAAACCGTCAGAAAAAATCGAAATTCTAAAGAAAGAGAGTAAATAAAATGCAAAGAATAGGTGTTTTTATTTGTTGGTGCGGTAGCAACATCGCGGCAACGGTAGACGTTAAGAGGGTGGCGGACGTCATCAGAAACGAACACGGCGTCGTTTATTCTGCGGACTATCAGTATATGTGCTCCGAAAACGGTCAGCAACTCATCAAACAGGCAATCAAAGAACATAACCTCACGGGTATCGTCGTAGGCTCGTGCTCTCCCAGAATGCACGAAGCTACTTTCCGTAAAACGGCGGAAGCGGCGGGCTTGAACCCTTATATGGTAGAGATCGCCAATATCCGTGAACACTGCTCGTGGATCCATAAAGATATGGAAGAAGCGACGGAAAAGGCGATCATTCTCGTCCGTACGGCGATCGCGAAAGTGAAGCTCAACGCGCCCTTGATGTCAGGGGAGAGCCCCGTCGTAAAACGCGCGTTGGTCATCGGCGGCGGTATCGCGGGTATTCAGGCTGCGCTTGATATTGCAGACGCGGGCTTTGAAGTAGATATCGTCGAAAAAAATGCAACGATCGGCGGCCGAATGGCGCAGTTGGATAAGACCTTCCCCACGCTCGACTGTTCGGCATGTATCCTCACGCCCAAAATGGTTGATTGCGCGCAGCACGAAAAGATCGATATACTTTCCTATTCGGAGGTAGAGGACGTAAAAGGCTTCGTCGGTAATTTTAACGTGAAAATCCGTCGCAAAGCGAGGTACGTTGACGAAACAAAGTGTACCGGCTGTAAGATCTGTATGGAAAAATGTCCTTCCAAAAAAGGTCTTAATTCCTTTAATATGGATCTCAATAACCGTCCTGCGATCTATATTCCGTTTGCACAGGCGATCCCCAACGTGGCTGTGATTGATCCCGAACAGTGTATCAAGCTCAAGACGGGCAAATGCGGTATTTGTCAGAAGTTCTGCGGCGCAGGAGCGATCGATTACGAACAGAAAGACGAATTTATTGAACGGCAGTATGGCGCGATCGTGGTGGCGACTGGCTTCAAGCCCATCAATCTCGATTCGTTCAACGAATACGGTTACAACGATAACAAGGACGTTATCACATCGCTCGAGCTTGAACGTCTGATGAATGCGGCAGGCCCCACGAACGGCGTTTTGCTCCGCCCCTCAGACGGCGAGCATCCGAAGGTAATTACCTTCATTCAGTGCGTAGGCTCGCGTGATACCAGCGGTTGCGGTAAGCCTTATTGCTCCAAAATATGCTGTATGTATACGGCAAAGCATGCAATGCTGATCCGTGAAAAATATCCCGATACTGAAGTGCACGTATTTTATATCGACGTGCGTACGCCCGGTAAGAACTACGACGAGTTCTACCGTCGCGCAGTCGAACAGTACGGCGTGGATTATATCAAGGGTATGGTCGGCAAGGTATATAACGAAAACGGGAAATTGATGGTGCAGGGTTCCAACCTTATCGATAACGAACAGATCACGATCGAGTCCGACCTTGTCGTTCTTGCGGCGGCGATCGAACCGGAACCTTCCGTAAGAAAGGTCGCTACGCTTTTGACGGCAAGCATCGACACGAATAACTTCCTTACGGAATCTCACGCGAAGCTTCGTCCCGTAGAAAGCCCTACGGCTGGCGTATATCTTGCAGGTGTATGCCAAGGACCCAAGGATATTCCCGAAACGGTTTCGCAGGCTTCCGCTTGCGCAGCAAAGGTTATCGGGCTTCTCGTGAAAGATAAGCTTAAAACGAATCCTTGCGTAGCAATGCCTGATGAAACGATGTGTAACGGTTGCAGCCAATGCGCGAACGTTTGCGCGTACGGCGCAATCACTTATGTGGATAAGGAATTCCGTCTTGGCGGTGGTAAAACGGAAATTAGACGCGTAGCGTCCGTAAACCCT
>JBGVRF010000130.1:0-24592 GCA_045128175.1 Candidatus Scatosoma sp. | reverse complement strand
CGCTATTGCAGCCGATGACAATGTAAATCTTACGCTTGCAGAGGGAACCTACACGATGCCCAGTACGAGCAATGACGTCACGATTAAAGGTACCGCCGATACCGTAATTGAACTTCCCTACAATAAAGTGTCCGGTAACAATAATACAATTGAATTTGAGGGCGTGACGATTCAGGGTGAGACCGACAGTAGCTTGTATTCCAATCTCTTTAATGGGGCTACGAAGGTTGTTTACAAGGATTGTGTCATTAAGGGACAGTTGACCACTTACTGTGATTCCGAGTTTATCGGTTGTACTTTCGAAAATGACTTTGCGGACGATTATTCCGTCTACTGTTATAGCGGTAAGAACATCGTCTTCGAGGGGTGCACGTTCAATACTGAGTGTGGTAAGGCAATTAAGGTTTATGACGAAGGTAATGGAGGCAGAACTGTAGCGGTTCGTGGCTGTACTTTTGATGCTACCAATTATAAAAAGGCAGCTGTTGAGATTAACAGTTACTTCAGCACCTACTACGTATATATCGATAATTGCACGCTCAAGGGCAAATTTACGAGTTTTTGGAATAGTGATGTGGGCGAAGATATTCATACCAACGTTTGTCTTGACGACGTTTGGGTTAAGGGCACGGCCCCCGCTAATAACTGAATTAACGTTATTATATAAGCTTCGAGTGGTACCGAATGATCGAATAACGGATAAAAATTTGAGCGAAGGCGGCGAGGGAAATTTCTCCCTCGCTGTTTTTTATGGGCGGAAGGCAG
The DNA here is from genome assembly GCA_045128175.1 of Candidatus Scatosoma sp. Classification (GTDB taxonomy): domain Bacteria; phylum Bacillota; class Clostridia; order Christensenellales; family Borkfalkiaceae; genus Scatosoma. Next base: position 23,827 of record JBGVRF010000130.1, on the reverse strand, counting down.
AGGCAATTCCCCTGCAGGGGGAAAGGTCCGCAACGCGGACAAAGGGGGGAATGCATGGAGGGTATTCTTCCTACTCGTCATACCGACTAAGGGCGTAGCCTCGATATAAATAACAACAATAAATAAGGCTGAGATACGCTCCACGCACTCGCTACGCTCGTTTGGTCGGTATGACGGCGGGGATATGTTCCGAGGATTGAGCTTCACGGCGCTGAAAATCCGTCGCTTTCCTGCTCTCTTTTTATTAAATATTGTAAAAAATAAAAAAAATTTGTCTGTACTGTTGACGAAACCGAAAAAATATAGTATAATAATGCTATAAGATAAAAAGCGGAGGTGCGCTATGCTTGAAAAAAACGAAATTACAGAATTGAAGCATATCAAATTCGGAGCGGATGGGCTTATTCCCGTCGTTGCACAGGATTATGAAAGCGGAGAGGTTTTGTTGCTTGCATATATGGACGAAAAAGCGGCAAAAGAGACGTTTGAAACGGGATACGCGCATTATTGCTGTCCTGAAAGCAGGCTGATGACGACGTTTGGCGCGGACGAGGGCAACACGCAGAAGGTGATAGCGGCGTTTGTCAACGACGACGGTAAACAGTTGTTGCTCAAAGTGCAGCAGAATGGAAAAGCGGATCCGGAAAAGGATACCTTTACCTGCTTCTCTAACCAGATTATGGGTAAATATAACGATATCGGCGCCGAGATGTTCGGCCGTTTGCAACGCAAGCTGGCGGATTTTAAAGAAAATCCCGAAGAGGGGTCTTACACCAGTTTCCTGTTTTTGCGCGGATTGGACCGCGTCGCAAAGAAGGTCGGCGAGGAGGCAGTCGAGCTGGTGATTGCGGCGAAGAACGAGGAAAAGACGGCGGTGATCGGCGAGGCGGCGGATTTTCTGTATCATATGATGATGCTACTCAACGTCAAGGACGTGAAGATCTCCGAGGTCTGTGCGGAGCTTTGCAAGCGTAATAGATAATTTCACAAAAACGGGAAAAGACCGCTTTGGACGTTGCAACGTTCAAGGCGATTTTTTTGTTTTGTTGCGTGGTAAAAAACGCTGAAAGCCTTTATTTTCAAGGACTCTACTGTGGGTAGAGTGTATTTTCTACCGTGGGTAGAGACGGCATTATGCGGCAGTAGAATGTTAAGAAAAGAGAGTAGAGCGTTTTTGGCAGAATTTGGGTTGAAATTTTTGGCGGTTTGTTGTACAATAATCGCATAGTTTTCAAAAACGGAGTTTGCCAAGGCTTTACGTTTTTGAAAGCGGAGGCAATAGTCTCGCGCGGAGCTTCCCTACTACGGTTCTGCCGTCGGGAGCTCCCGTCCGAGGCGAAAAAACGGCGATATAGAGTTTCGGGATTCGCGATATTTTTGTGAAGGAAAGCGATATGCTAGGTCCCCCAAGAGGGGAAAGCTTGCGTGTGGCGAGAGAGGTGCGTATGATTCGGACATGCTTCGTAGGCCGGGCTGCTTCAGCCCGTCGCGTAAAATAACCGCCGTTTTGTTTTCGGGGAAAATTCCGAAAAAACGTGCAAAACCGACAAGCTTCGCGCGGATATTTGTGATATGATTTTCCATGCTGAAAAATTTCAGCGAAAACCCAACGGAAAGGAGGATCGCGCGGATATGGCAAGAAAAATTGTTATCACGTCGGGCAAGGGCGGCGTTGGCAAAACCACCGTTGCCGCGCATCTCTCCGCACAGCTTGCCCGCCGCGGGCAACGCGTCATTCTTTGCGACGCGGATTTCGGACTCAACAACGTTGACGTCGCCGCAGGTGTGGAGGATCTGGTCGTTTACGATATCGTGGATGTCATCGAGGGTAGATGCCGCGCCAAACAGGCCCTCGTCCGACATCCCGATTATGCCAATCTTTATCTTCTCACCAGCAGTCATTCTGCGCCCGAGCGCTACGTTTCGCCACAGGCGGTAAAAGTAGTGCTCGATTCCCTCGCGCCGCAGTTCGATTTTATCATTATCGATTGTCCTGCGGGGATCGACGAGGGGTTTCACCGCGCGGTGGCGACGGCGGACGAAGCGATCGTCGTCACGACCCCGCATATCGCGGCGCTCCGCGACGCGGACAAGGTGATCACGGTTCTGAAAAGCTATCATCTCAACGACCTGTCGGTGGTACTGAACATGGTGCGGGGGGATCTGTTGCTTTCGGGGGACAGTCTGTCGCCGAAAGAAATCTCGGAGCTTTTAAAAACGCCCCTGATCGGGATCCTGCCCGAAGAATACGGGATATATAGCGGCAATCTGAGGGACACGCACGCGGCGTTTCGCGTTTTGGCGGGCAGTGTGTTGACGGGCAAACGCAAGCTGTACGACGTTACCCGAAGATATACGGGGCTGATCGGAAATATCCGAAGAGTATTGAAAAAGAATTTGTAAAGGAAGCGTGAAAAATGAGAAACCTCGCGGATAATTATACCCGTATCAGCAACGTTTTGCAATCGGATAAATCGGTGATGAGCGACGCGTGTAAAGCGCTGGTATTGCAGGATTTTTCCGAAAAATTCAACGAATATTTCGACCTTATCGGACTGCCGCGTTTAGAGCTTTCGTGTAAGAAAGGTATCTACAACGTCAGCATTGCGTTCGAGGCGGAACGTATCAAGAAGTTTAACGTATTAAAATAAATGTAAAAATAACAGTTTAAACGAAAGGAGAAAAGCGGAATGAACAGGAAATTTACTATTGTGACTGATTCCGGTTGTGACATGACGGAGGAATACCTCCGCGAAAATGAGATCGAGCTTGTAAAGCTGGGATTCAACATGAACAACGTGAATTATGAAGGTGAAAGCGGCGAGCTGATCGATCCGAAGGAATTTTATGCGCAACTGAGGGGCGGCGCGATGCCGACGACCTATCAGGTGACGGGGGAGACTGCAAAGGCGCATATCCGTCCGTATCTGGAAAACGGACAGGACGTGCTGGTGATTGCGTTTTCGTCGGGGCTTTCGGGCACGGCGGGCAGCTTCGTTGTGGCCGCGCGCGATCTGAGCAAGGAATATCCCAAACGCAAGATCCTTGTCGTGGATTCGCTGTGCGCGTCGATGGGCGAAGGACTGTTGCTTTACTATGCGGTGAAGAAAGCGGAAACGGGTGCGTCGATCGAGGAAACGGCGAAGTATGCGGAAGAATTGAAACTGAAGATCTGTCATCATTTCACGGTGGACAACCTGTTTCATTTAAAGCGCGGCGGCAGAGTTTCGACCGCGACAGCAATTGTGGGTTCGATCCTGAAGATCAAGCCTGTCATGCACGTCAGCGACGAAGGGAAGCTGGTGGCGATCGGTAAGTCGATGGGCAGGAAAAAATCGCTCAATACGCTGGTGGAGAACTTGTTGGCGACCCAGGATATGGATGATAGCGATCCCATTTTCATCAGCCACGGGGATTGTATGGAGGACGTGGAGTACGTGAAATCTCTTTTGAAAACGAAGTTGCCGAACGTGAAGATCTACGTCAATTACGTTGGTCCCGTCATCGGCGCGCATTCCGGTTGCGGTACGGTCGCGATCTTTAATAAGGGAGCACATAGATAATTCAATTTGTTTATTTGGACATACCAGGTATGCGTTCACGTAAAAAAGACTGCTTGAAATAAGCAGTCTTTTTTATGCGTTTTCTACGGCGATGACGTAAAGAGTAGCGTCCGATACGGTGAATTTGATTTCATGATCGCCAAATCGCATACCGTATACCCGTTTCGGATCGTCTTGATAGGAGGGGCGGGGGTCTTCGGCGAGACATTCTAACAAGCCTTCCCGTTTTTCGGGCGGGAGCTTTTGCAGTAGCGCTTCTTCGGCGATAACGCTTAAACGGTGACCTTCGCCCGCTTCGGAGTATCCGCCGACAGCATCTTCGACGCGATCCGCAAGGGGTAGGTATGGCTTCACATCGAAAATAGGGGTGCCGTCAAGCAGATCCGCGCCCGATACGATCAGTACGTCGCCCTCCGTTTCCCGACGCTCGACGGCGAGCAAACGCACGCAGGATAGTCCCAGCGGATTGGGACGGAAGGGGGAACGGCTGGCGAACACGCCCACGCGCTTGTTCCCGCCAAGCCGCGGCGGACGGACAGTGGCGCTCCAGCCCTCGCGATGTGCTTCGGAAAAATCGAAGATGAGCCAAAGATGGGAAAATCCCTCGATCTCGCGCAGGGCTTCGGGGGTGCGGAATTCGGGCTCGAACACGATCTCCGCGCGCAAGGCGGGCGCTCTGCCGCTCTGGCGCGGAATGCCGAATTTCTCTTTAAAATCGCTGCGAATATACGCAACGGGTCGGATAGTAAGTTCGTTTTTCATAACAAAGACATTATACGGCATTTGCAAAGGTTTGTCAAGCCGAAAAAGATAAATGAATTTTTTCATTCGCATATAAAAAAGATTGATAAATTTTACAGATTGTATTATAATATAGTGAAGTTTTTTTCGGTGGAAAACGGGAGCGTTTTTTATTTTTGCGAAAGGAGAAAACACAAATGAAATTGACGGAAATTTTCAAGAAAAACCTCTATTCTTTGTCTTTTGAGGTTTTTCCGCCCAAAACGGACGACGCGTACGACAGCGTCAAGACGGCGACGGAAGAGATTGCGAAGCTTTCGCCTGCTTTTATGAGCGTTACTTACGGCGCAGGCGGCGGTACCAGCAAATATACTCTCGATATCGCGAAAAATATTAAACAGACGTACGGCGTGCCGTCGCTCGCTCATCTCACCTGCGTTTCGTCCACTCGGGAAACGGTGCGGGCGCGTATCGAGGACTTTAAAGTCTCGGGGATTGAAAACGTCATGGCGTTGCGCGGGGATATTCCCGCGGCATTGCAGAACGCCGACCGTTCGGGCTGGGCATACCAGCATGCGATTGAGCTCATTCGCGAGATCAAAGCAAGCGGTGCGGATCTTTGTATCGGTGGGGCTTGTTATCCCGAGGTGCATCCCGAAAGCGTCAATCAGAAAGAGGATATACATCACTTGAAAGAAAAGGTGGACGCGGGCTGCGAGTTTTTGACCACGCAAATGTTTTTCGACAACGATCTGCTGTATAATTTTCTTTATAAGCTCCGCGAAGCGGGGATCACCGTGCCGATCGTGGCGGGGATCATGCCGATTACCAACGCGAAACAGGTGGAACGCGCGATCAAGCTGTCCGGCTCGTTTATGCCTCGTCGGTTCAAGAGCCTCGTGGATACCTTCGGGAACGATCCCGCGGCGATGAAGCAGGCGGGCATCGCATACGCCACCGACCAGATCATCGATTTGTTTGCAAACGGCGTGACGAACGTACACGTGTATTCGATGAACAAGCCAGACGTTGCGGCGGCGATCCAAAGCAATCTGTCGGCGATTATAGGCAAAAATGCCTGACGGTGTGATCGTAAAGGCGTACGGGCTTCCGCCTGTGGACGAGCGGGAGGCGTTGCGCTACGCGGGCTGCCGCGGAGAAGCGGACGAAAAAACGCACGCTCTGCTTAAAGAATGTATCATGCAAACGGAATTTTCCGTCGGCGGGCGGGTGTGTTATCGCGTACTGTCCGTAGACGAAGCGTTTGGTTTGTTCCCTTCGGCAAAAACGAGTAGAGCGTGGACAAAGCGTTTGGCCGGTTGCGAAAAGGCGGTCGTGTTTGCAGCGACGATAGGGATTGCGATGGATCGGCTGTTTGAACGTTACGCCAACGTATCCGTGACGAAGGCGGCGTTGTTTCAGGCGCTGGGCGCGGAACGCGTTGAGGCGCTTTGCGACGAGTTTTGCGGCGCGTTACAGGCGGAGTTTTTCCCGCAGGGTTTATATACGCGACCGCGGTTTTCTCCCGGCTACGGTGATTTTCCGCTGACGGAACAAAAAACGGTGTTCGCGGTGTTAGATCCGCCGAGAAAGATCGGCGTGAGCTTAAACGACAGTCTTTTGATGAGTCCGACGAAATCGGTGACGGCGATCGTAGGTTTGACGAAAACGCCTTGCGCAGGAAAGGCAGATTGTAAAGATTGTGCAAAAACGGACTGCGCGTACAGGAACGAATGATCGGAAGTAACGAAAGGAGAAGAGAATGGGATATCGGTTTACGGGAAAAGACGTTTACGCGGAAAACGCGGCTGTGTCTTTAGAGGAAAACGGGTGGCGGTGTAATAACGCCGTGAAGGCTGTCTGCCGGGCGGACGGCGCGCTATACCTTTATTTGTCGGATGCGGCGGCGTTTGCGGGTAAGATTGCGCACGTTACCTTCCGTTTCTTTGTGGAAGGCGAAGAGGGGAAATACGATGCGCTGACGCTGTTTACGGGCGAGGGAGAGCGGATCGATTACGGTTTTCCGCAAAATAAATGGAGCTTGGTCAATTTCGATTTCCCGATCTGCGAAAAAGACGGGAGATGCGCCGTTTGCGTAAGGCTGGAAAAGGCGGTGGGTAAGACGGTATATTTTTCCGACGCGGAGATAAGCGACGATACGTTTGATAGAACGTGTTTGCTTGGCGGCGTGAAGCTGTACCAAATGGACAACGTTTCGGCATTGATGTGCGGGTACGTGGTTGTTACGCCCGAAGGGCGGGTATTGGTGTTTGACGGCGGCGGGATCAACGACGCGGACAATTTGTACGCCTTTTTAAAAGAACTCGGCGGTCATGTGGACGCTTGGTTTTTGACTCATTTTCATCAAGATCACGTCAACGCGCTGGTGGGCATATTGGAAAATCACGATATCGTGATCGAGAAGCTTTATTACGATTTTCGCGGCGCGAAGAATCCCGATTTTAAAGGAGATGAAGATAACCCGTGCGTAGACGAGCTGGAATATTGCGTTCGCACTTATCCTAAAAAAGTGTGCTCGGTCGCGGTGCCTGTTCCTTTTGAAGAATACGTATACGGCAGTGTGCGGATCGTGCCTTTAAACGAAGGATATTTCGCGGATATAGAAAATCCCGTCAACAATTCTTGCGTGGTATATAAAATGTATACGCCGAAAGAGAGCGTTCTGTTTCTTGGCGATCTCGGCTCAAGTCGGGGCGACGAGTATTTGCAGGACGTGCGATTTGCGGAGGCGATCAAAGATTGCCGCATCGTACAGATGGCGCATCACGGACAAAACGGCGTTTCGGACGATTTTTACAACGCGATAGCGGATATCCGTGTGTGTCTGTATCCTGCCGCAAAATGGATATTCGATTCCGATTTCGGGCAGGGGATCGGGACGTCGCCGCTTTTGACGATGCACACGCGCGATCTGATGCGCGAGCGAGGCGTTCGCGTTGGCTTTTCCTGTATGGACGGAAGAGTGTTGATAGAGTGATCGCTTTTTGCTGATTTTGCCAATTCATAAAAGCAGTGGGTGTTTATGAGTATAAAAGAATTTTTACAAACGAATATCGTGTATTTTGACGGCGGTACGGGTACGCTGTTGCAGGCGGCGGGATTGCCGCTCGGCGAACTGCCTGAAAACTGGAACGTCAGTCATCCGCAGGTGTTGCGGGGGATCCATAAGTCGTATTTCGATGCGGGCAGCAACGTTGTCTGTACCAACACGTTCGGCGCGAACGCACTGAAATTTTCGGAGGAGGCGCTGGAACGGATCGTCGAAGCCGCCGTTGAGAACGTCAAGGCGGCAGCGGAAGCATCTGAAGGAAAACAGCCGAAGTTCGTCGCGTTGGATATCGGTCCGACGGGGAAGATCTTAAAGCCGTTCGGGGATCTGGATTTTGAGGACGCGGTGGAGGTGTTCGCGAAAACGGTGCGGTTGGGCGTGAAATACGGCGTTGACCTCGTCTATATCGAAACGATGGGGGACGCTTACGAAACCAAAGCCGCAGTGCTTGCAGCGAAGGAAAACAGCAATTTGCCCGTATTTGTGTCCTGCGCATACGGCGAGGACGGAAAACTTATGCTCGGCGCGTCGCCGACGGCAATGATCGCCTTGCTGGAAGGACTGGGTGTGGATGCGATTGGCGTCAATTGTTCGCTTGGCCCCAAACAAATGGCGCCTGTGGTGGAGGAATATTTCGAAAAAGCTTCTCTTCCCGTGCTTGTCAAGCCCAACGCCGGCTTGCCTATCGCAGATGGGGAAATCACTCGTTACGACGTGTCGCCCGAAGAATTTGCGGAAAGGATGACGGAATTTGCGCGAAAGGGCGCGCGCATCCTCGGCGGTTGTTGCGGTACGACTCCGGAATATATCCGCACGTTGGTGGCGACGACGAAAGATTTTGCGCCTGCGCCGCTCATCGATAAAAATCTTACGTTGGCGTCCTCGTATACCCGCGCGGTGACCTTCGACAGACCCGTATTGATCGGAGAACGCATCAACCCCACGGGTAAAAGACGGTTGAAGCAGGCGCTCAAAGACCGCGACGCGGGGTATATCCTTTCGGAGGGATTGGCGCAGATGGAAAACGGCGCGCATATCCTCGACGTCAACGTGGGCGCGCCCGAAGTGGACGAAAAAACGGAGCTTCCTTTCTATATCAAAGAATTGCAGAACGCCATCGACCTGCCCTTGCAGATCGATACCTCCGATCCCGTGGCGATGGAACGCGCGATGCGGATCTACAACGGCAAACCGCTCGTCAATTCCGTCAACGGGAAAAAGGAGAGCATGGACGCGGTGTTCCCGCTCGTTAAAAAATACGGCGGCGTAGTTGTTGCGCTTACCCTCGACGAAAACGGGATCCCCGATACGGCGGAGGGGCGGGTGACTATTGCCGAGCGCATCGTTGCGGAAGGGGCGAAATACGGTATAACGAAAAAAGATATCCTTGTCGATACGCTGGCAATGACGGTGGCGACGGATAAAGACGCAGCAAACGCCACGTTGCGGGCGTTGAAAACGTTAAACGACAGAGGGATCAAAACCTCCCTTGGCGTATCGAACGTGTCTTTCGGTCTGCCGGCGCGGGAAGCGATCAACGCGGCGTTCTTTGCGCTCGCGCTGGAAAACGGACTGTCGGCGGCGATCCTCAACCCCAATTCCGCAGAGATGTTAAAGACGTATCACGCATATCTTGCCTTGCGCGGTCTGGACGAAAATTGTAACGGATACGTGCAGTTCGCTACGCAACTTTTGCCTCGATTGCAGCCGACGGCGGTATCGTCGCAGACGGTCGTTGCGACGTCGGAAACGGGCTTGGAAAGCCCCTTAAAACGCGCAATAGAGCGTGGGTTGAGCGAGGAGGCGGAGTCGGCTTGCAAGCGGCTTTTAGAGGGAAAAGAGAGTCTTACGATCGTCAATGAAGAGATAGTGCCTGCCCTTGATACCGTGGGGAAGGCATATGAGGAAAGACGGGCGTATCTGCCCCAGCTTCTGATGAGCGCGGAGGCGGCGAAAAAGGCGTTTGAGGTCATTCGGACGCATATTCTCCAAACGGGCGGCGCACAGGAAAAGAAATGCAAGATCGTGCTTGCGACGGTGAAGGGGGATATCCACGACATCGGCAAAAATATCGTCAAAACGCTGTTGGAAAATTACGGTTTCGATGTGATCGATCTCGGTCGTGACGTACCGCCCGAAAGGGTGGTGGAAAAGGCGGCGGAAACGGGCGCGCCCATCGTCGGCTTGTCGGCGTTGATGACGACTACGTTGCCGTCGATGGAAGAAACGGTGCGACAACTGCGGGAACGCATACCGACGGTGAAGATCATGATCGGCGGGGCGGTCGTAACGGCAGAATACGCGCAAAAGATCGGTGCGGATCAATACGCAAAAGACGGTATGGCAAGCGTGCGTTACGCCCTCGGCGTATACAATAATTTATACAAAAAATAAGGAATATTCACTATTTTATGCATTTATGCGTATTATGCGAAAAATATTCAAAAATCTTTTAAAATAAAGGGATAAAAAAGCTTGACAGACGTTTTTTCGTTTTGTATAATGGTTGCATAAAATGAATATATATTATGCGGATACGTTCATTGATCCGCTGAAAGCAAAGGAGATCAAAATTATGGAAAAGATAGACATTAAAAAAGTAGTGCTTGCTTATTCGGGCGGGCTTGATACCTCGATCATCATTCCCTGGCTGAAAGAGAATTATAATAACTGCGAAGTCATTGCGGTCAGCGCCAACGTCGGTCAGGCGGACGAATTGGAAGGCTTGGAGGAAAAGGCGATCAAAACGGGCGCGTCCAAGCTTTATATCGAGGATCTGACGGACGAATTCGTAGACGATTACATCATCCCCACCATGCAGGCGGGCGCAAAATATGAAGAATACCTGCTCGGTACGTCGTTTGCGCGTCCCATCATTGCAAAGCGTATCGTCGAGATTGCGAAAAAGGAAGGAGCAGACGCGATTTGCCACGGCTGTACGGGTAAGGGTAACGATCAGGTCCGTTTTGAACTGACGATCAAGGCGTTTGCGCCCGATATGCCCATTATCGCGCCTTGGCGTGAGTGGTCGATCAAATCCCGTGAAGAGGAGATCGATTACGCGGAAGCGCACAACGTACCTCTGAAGATCAACCGCGAAACCAACTATTCAAAGGATAAAAACCTGTGGCATCTCAGCCATGAAGGTTTGGACCTGGAAGATGCGGGCAACGAACCTCAGTATGAAAAGAAGGGGTTCCTCGAAATGGGAGTATCGCCTTTGCAGGCGCCCGATAAGCCCACGTATATCACCTTGGATTTCGAAAAGGGCAAACCCGTTGCGCTCAACGGCGAAAAGATGAGCGCGAAAGAGATCGTTCTCGCGCTGAACAAGATCGGCGGCGAAAACGGCATCGGGCTGTTGGATATCGTAGAAAACCGTTTGGTCGGCATGAAATGCCGCGGCGTGTACGAGACCCCCGGCGGCGAGATCCTCTATGCGGCACATAGCTATCTTGAAACGCTGTGTTTGGATAAATACGTAATGCATAAAAAGCAGGAATTGTCCGTTTGCTTTGCGGAACTCGTTTACAACGGACAGTGGTTTACTCCCCTTCGCGAGGCGTTGACGGCGTTCGTGGATAAGACGCAGGAAAACGTGACGGGTAAAGTAAAGCTGAAGCTGTACAAAGGCAATATCATCAAGGCAGGCGCGTGGAGCGATTACTCTCTGTATTCGGAAGAGATCGCTACCTTCGGCGAAGATCACGTTTACAACCAGGCAGACGCAACGGGCTTCATCAACCTGTTCGGTTTGCCCGTTAAGGTGCAGGCGCAGGTCAATCAGAAGAACGAGAAATAAATTTCGAGTTTCCGTATACCGACGTAATGCATAAAAACGCAGTTTTTAATGCGTTTAGAAACTAAAATAAGGAAAATCGCCTGCCGTAACGCTTTTGCGCTACGGCGGGTTGCGTGTTTACTATTATGGAAAAAATGTGGGCGGGGCGTTTTCAAAAGGCCCTCGATAAAAAAGCGGACGACTTCAATTCATCTATTCGGTTCGATCACAGAATGTACGCGCAGGATATCAAGGGTTCGATGGCACACGCGATGATGCTGAAAAAACAGGGCATTTTATCCGCGGAGGACGAAGCGGCGATCCTTGACGGGCTTGCGGGGATCCTAGACGATCTTAACAGCGGCGCGCTCGAATTCGATTGGAATGCCGAAGATATTCATATGTTCATAGAAGCAGAACTGACCAAACGGATCGGCGACGCAGGCAAGCGCCTGCATACGGCAAGAAGCCGTAACGATCAGGTCGCGCTCGACGTTCGGCTGTATCTTTGCGATAAGGCGGCGGAGATCGTTTCTTTAATCAAAACCCTGATCGGGGTTGTGACGGACAAAGCCGAAGAGAATGCGCAGGTGATTGCGCCGGGGTATACCCATTTGCAGCGCGCTCAGCCTATTTCTTTCGGGCATCAGTTGATGGCGTATTCTATGATGCTGCTTCGTGATATCGGCAGGATCGAGGACGCGGTGAAGCGTATGAAGGTGTCGCCGCTCGGAAGTTGCGCGCTTGCGGGTACGACGTACGACACCGACCGCGCGTTCGTTGCGGAAAAGCTGGGCTTTGACGGGATTACCTTAAACAGCATCGACGGCGTGTCTGATCGCGATTTCTGTTTGGAGCTGATGAGCGCGTTTGCCGTATTGATGATGCATCTGTCGCGTTTTTCCGAAGAGATCATTCTTTGGTCGAGCTGGGAGTTTAAGTTTATCGAATTGGACGATTCGTACACCACGGGTTCGTCGATCATGCCGCAGAAGAAAAACCCCGACATGGCAGAGCTGGTGCGCGGCAAGACGGGGCGGGTATATGGCGATCTGATGGCACTTCTGACGACGTTGAAGGGCTTGCCGCTTGCATATAACAAGGATATGCAGGAGGATAAGGAAGCGGTATTCGATGCGATGGATACGGTGGAGATGTGTCTGGAAGTGTTCGCGCCGATGGTGGCGACTATGAAGGTAAACGCGGACGTGACCTATAAAGCGGCGCAGAAGGGTTTTATCAACGCGACCGATCTTGCGGATTATCTGACGAAGAAAGGAATGCCTTTCCGCGCGGCGTACAAGATCGTAGGGACGATCGTTGCCGAATGTATCCAAAAGGACTGCGTATTGGATACTTATCCCTTGGACGAATATAAAAAGCATAGCGAACTATTTGAAGACGATCTGTATAACGAGATCTCGTTGGAAACGTGCGTGGCAAAGCGTACCAGCGCGGGCGGCGCGTCGCCTAGTTCTGTAAAAGAGCAGATCGCGTGGGTAAGAAAGGAGCTGAAAGACTGAATACAGAGCTTCGGAATTATCATTAGGAGAGAAGTATGAAAAAAGTATTTATAGACGGCAGCGCGGGTACGACGGGGCTTCGGATCTACGAGCGGCTGTCCGCGCGCGAGGACGTGGAGATCTTGTCCTTACCCGAAGAAAAACGCAAGGACGTTGCCGCGAGAAAACAGATGATCAACAGCGCGGACGTGGTGTTTTTGTGTCTGCCCGACGACGCGGCGAGAGAGTCCGTTTCTTTGGTCGAAAATCCCGATACTGTGATCATCGACGCTTCGACGGCGCACAGAACGTTGCCCGATTGGGCGTACGGCTTTCCCGAGCTGTCGAAAGGCTTTGAAGATAGATTGCTTTCGTCCAAACGAATCGCCGTGCCCGGCTGTCATGCCAGCGGGTTCATCGCGCTCGTATATCCTCTGATCGAGGCGGGCTTGTTGGAGAAGGATACCTTGCTTTCTTGTCATTCGATCACAGGCTATTCGGGCGGCGGCAAGAAGATGATCGCAGAATACAAAGCAGACGGGCGTAACGGATTGTTGGACGCGCCCAGACAGTACGCACTGGGACAACAGCATAAGCATTTAAAGGAAATGAAAGCGATCGCGGGGCTTGACAATGCGCCGATATTCTGTCCGATTGTATCCGATTTTTACAGCGGAATGACGGTTACTGTACCGATTTTCGCCAGCCAAATAAAAGGCTCGGTCGCAGATATCAAAGCGGTGTATAAAGCGAAATACAACAGCGAGATCGTTCGGTTTGAAGAGAGTGTGGACGAAAACGGATTTATTTCCGGTAAGGCGTTTTCGGAAAAGGATGTTATGCGGGTAACGGTTGCGGGCAACGATGAGCGGATATTGCTGATCGCGTGTTACGACAACCTCGGCAAGGGTGCAAGCGGCGCCGCGATCGAATGCATGAATCTCGCCATCGGCGCGGACAGATGCAAGGGACTTGCGTTGTAAAGGCAAAGACAACGTTATAAAAGGCAAAAAATCAAAAAGGAAGAAAGTATGTTAAAACAGATCGAAGGCGGCGTATCCGCCGCGAATGGATTTACCGCAAACGGAGTACATTGCGGGATACGTAAAAATAAGACGAAACGGGACTTGGCGTTGATCTTCAGTGAAAAAACGGCGACGGCGGCGGCGGTGTATACGCAGAACCTTGTCAAGGGCGCGCCGCTCACCGTTACGAAAGACCATATTGCGGACGGCAAAGCCTGCGCGGTCATCTGCAACAGCGGCAATGCGAATACCTGTAATGCAAACGGCATCGAGATCGCCGAGCAAACTTGCGCGCTTTTGGCGGCAAAGTTGGGTATTGACGCGAAGGACGTCGTGGTCGCGTCTACGGGCGTTATCGGTCAGCCGCTCGATATCACCCCGATCGAAAACGGGATCCCCGCTTTGGTAGAAGGGCTGGGCGCTCACAGCGATCTTGCGTGCGAGGGGATCATGACGACGGATACCCGTCCGAAGGAGATCGCATTCGAATTTGTTGTCGGCGGTAAAGTCTGCCATATCGGCGGTATCGCCAAGGGCAGTGGTATGATCCATCCCAATATGGCGACCATGCTCGTATTCGTGACGACGGATTGCGCGATTTCTGCGGAAATGCTGCAAAAGGCGCTCGGCGCGGACGTGAAAAATTCGTTTAATATGATCAGCATCGACGGCGATACGTCCACCAACGATATGGTATCCGTACTTGCAAACGGTATGGCGGAGAATGCGGAGATCGTGGCGGAGGGCGAAGATTTTGACTCGTTTTGCGAGGCGCTGAACGCCGTGACGACCTATCTTTGCCGTATGATCGCCGGCGACGGCGAGGGCGCAACGAAGCTGCTGGAATGTAAGGTCTGTGGCGCGAAGGACGAAGGGACTGCAAAAACGATTGCGAAATCGGTGATCTGTTCTTCGTTGTTCAAAGCGGCGATGTTCGGCGCGGACGCGAACTGGGGCAGAGTTCTTTGCGCGATCGGGTATTCGGGAGCGGACGTGAACGTGAATAAAGTAGGCGTGTGCTTCCGTTCGAAAAAAGGTTCGATTGTGGTTTGCGAAAATGGCGCGGGTGTGGAATTTTCCGAAGAAAAAGCGAAAGAGATCTTGTTGGAAAAGGAGATCGAAATTTTGATCGCGCTCGGTGACGGCGAAGGCAAAGCTGTGGCGTGGGGGTGCGATCTGACGTATGATTATGTGAAAATCAACGGAGATTACCGTACTTAAAAACCAAGAATCTGCGGCGCATTACGGCGTTGCGCTGCGTATTCCTCGCTCGTGTACCAATAGGTACATCTCCCATCGGAAATCCTCGCGCGCCTTGTACTGCTTGCATCTTGCTTGGTTTTTATCGCTTGGCTCGTGGTTGGGTAAAGAATTTGTGGCGCATTACGGCGGGGCTGCGCAGTGAATTGCAAGCAAAGCTTGCGTGAATTGGCTACGCCGTCAATGCACTTTTGCTAAAGGAGTTATACATGGAACAAATTACAAAACCGACAATGGAACAGCGCGCGGAGATCCTGACGCAGGCGCTTCCGTATATCCAAAAATATTACAATAAGATCATCGTCGTCAAATACGGCGGTAACGCTATGATCAACGACGAATTGAAGGAAGCCGTAATGGGCGATATCGTGTTGCTTTCCTTGATCGGCATTAAAGTCGTGCTTGTCCACGGCGGCGGTCCGGAGATCACCGAGATGCTCGGCAAGGTCGGAAAAAAATCCGAATTTGTCGGCGGGCTTCGCGTTACCGATCAGGAGACGGTGGACATCGTGCAGATGGTACTGGCGGGCAAGGTGAACAAAAACCTCGTCAATCAACTGCAATGTAAGGGCGGTAAGGCGATCGGGCTTTGCGGCATGGACGGACATATGATTAAGGCAAAGCAGGCGGATCCTCGGCTGGGGTTTGTCGGCGAGGTGACCGACGTCAACGTCGAACCCATCCTCGACGTGCTGGAAAAGGGGTATATTCCCGTTATTTCCACGGTCGGGTACGATATGGAGGGAAACACCTATAACATCAACGCGGACACGGCGGCGGCACGTATCGCGGGCGAACTGAAGGCGGAGTGCCTCATTTCCATGACCGACATCGCGGGCTTGTTGCGCGACAAGGACGATCCGTCCACGCTGATCCCGAAGGTATACGTTTCCGACGCGCCCAAACTCATCCGCGACGGCATCATCAGTGGCGGCATGATCCCCAAGATCAACTGCTGTATCGAATCTATCCGCCGCGGCGTCAAAAAAGTGTTTATCCTCGACGGTCGCGTTCCGCACGCTATCCTGATCGAGATCCTGACCGACGAAGGGCTGGGTACGATGTTCGTATCGGGGAGCAAAATTAAAGAATAAAATGAAAACGGGCATACCAGGTATGCGTTCACATACAAATTTCGGGAGTTATCTATGAACGTCATCGAATTAGACAAACAATACGTCGCAGGTACGTACGCGCGGTTTCCCTTGCAGTTGGTAAGCGGTAAGGGTTCGCTTGTGTACGACGAAAGCGGCAAAGAATATATCGACCTCGGCACGGGGATCGCCGTCAACGCGTTCGGCGTGGGCGACGAGGAATGGAAAAACGCCGTCGTCGCGCAGTTGGATAAGATCCAGCACACCTCCAACCTCTATTACAGCGAGCCTTGCGCGTTGCTGGCAAAGACGCTCTGCGAAAGAACGGGCATGGATAAGGTGTTCTTTTCCAATTCCGGCGCGGAGGCGAACGAATGCGCGATCAAAGCCGCCCGCAAATACGGCGAAACCAGAAAGGGGAAAGAATATTACACGATCGTCACGCTGAAAAACAGCTTCCACGGCCGTACGATCACCACCCTTTCCGCGACCGGACAGGACGTATTCCACGAGCATTTCACCCCCATGACGGACGGATTCGTTCATGCGGCGGCAAACGATATCGAGGAAATGAAGGCACTTGTCAAAACGCATAAATGCTGTGGGATCATGCTTGAGCTTGTGCAAGGCGAAGGCGGCGTCATGGCGCTGGATAAAGCTTACGTGCAGGCAGTAGCGCAGTTGGCAAAGGAAGAAGATCTGCTTTTGATCGTGGATGAGGTACAGACGGGCAACGGCCGTACGGGTGCGCTGTATGCGTATATGCATTACGGGATCGAGCCCGACGTCGTGACGACGGCGAAGGGGCTTGGCGGCGGATTGCCCATCGGTGCTACCATGATGAATGAAAAGGCGGCAAAGCTGTTTACACCCGGACTCAACGGTTCGACCTTCGGTGGAAATCCCGTTGCTTGCGCAGGGGCGTTGAGCATACTCGATCGGATCGACGAAAAATTGTTGAAAGAAGTAAAGGAAAAGAGCGATTACGTATTCGATCGGCTTCGCGGCGCGAAGGGAGTAAAGAGCGTTTCGGGACTGGGGCTGATGATCGGGATCGATTGTGAAAAGGACGCTTCCGAGGTGATCTCAGGCTGTATGAAGCGGGGCGTTCTGGTTATCAAAGCGAAAAATAAAGTACGGCTTTTGCCTGCGTTGAACATACCCATGTCTGCGTTGACGAAAGCAATAGAGATTTTGAAGGAGGAGATAGAAAAATGAAACATCTGTTAAAACTGATGGATCTGTCGACGAAGGAGATCAATGAAATACTCAACCTCGCCGACCAACTGAAATTCGAAAAGAAGAACGGTATCGAGCATCATTTGCTCAAAGGCAAAACGTTGGGGATGATCTTTGAGAAGTCTTCCACCCGCACCCGCGTATCCTTCGAGGTGGGGATGTACGATCTTGGCGGCAGTGCGCTGTTTTTAAGCTCGCGTGATCTGCAGATCGGTCGCGGAGAACCCGTTCAAGACACCGCGCGCGTGCTTTCGCGCTATCTGGACGGGATTATGATCCGTACGTTCGCGCAGAAAGAGGTAGAGGACCTCGCGGCTTACGGCAGTATTCCCATCATCAACGGATTGACCGATTATTGTCATCCCTGCCAGGTGCTTGCCGATCTTATGACGATCAGAGAATATAAGGGCGCTTGCAGTGGCAACAAGCTTTGCTATATCGGCGACGGGAATAATATGACGAACTCTTTAATCGTCGGCGGGATCAAGATGGGCATGGAGGTGTCCGTGGCTTGTCCAAAGGGATACGAACCGGACGCAGAGATCATGAAATGGGCGGCGGAAAACGGCAAGTTCACCTGTACGGACGACGTATTGAAAGCGGCGGAGGGTGCCGACGTACTGTACACCGACGTTTGGGCGTCCATGGGGCAGGAAGCGGAAGCCGAGGCAAGAAAGAAGATCTTCAAGGGCTATCAGATCAATTCGGAAGTGATGGCTGTCGCCAACAAAAACGCAATGGTATTGCATTGTCTGCCCGCGCATCGTGAGGAAGAGATTACTGCGGAGGTATTCGAGGCGCACGCAAACGAGATTTTCGACGAGGCGGAAAACAGACTCCACGCGCAAAAAGCCGTATTGGTGAAGTGTCTGTCGTAAGCGCGTAACAATCGGGAAACTCAAAATTTCATAATCAAAAAATCAAGCGGTTACGACAGGTTCGTAACCGCTTTTATCATACGTATAAGTTTATAAGTATAAAATTTATAAGATGATCATCATCATGCCCGTCAATACGATCAGGAAACCGAAATTAAAGGCGGAGAACAACGCGAGGTATTTGCCTGCTTTTCCGGGGTTATGCGAAACGTATTCGCGGAAGGTGATCAGGCTTGCCAGCGACGAGATCAACGTGCCTACGCCGCCGATATTCACCCCGACGAGCAGGGGCGCGTAATTGCTTGTGAATTGCGACAACAGGATTGCCGACGGCACGTTGCTGATAAATTGGCAGGACAGCGTCGATACAAGCAAGGGGTTTTTCTGCATCAAGCCTTCGAACAGGCTCTGCACAGCGGGGATACGGGACATATTTCCCGAAAAGACGAAAAACGCAACAAAGGTAAACAGCAGACCGTAATCGACGTCTTTTAGAGCTTTCCGATCGAGGAAAAGCAGGACAACGGGAATGACGATCAGTCCGATCCAAAAGGGAATCACACGGAACACGATGACGATGGAAAGAACAAATAACAGCGAATAGACGATCGTTCTGCCCTTCGGTAAGGATATCTTTTCATCGGATAATTCTAACGGTTCTTTTTTGACGAAGACCAGACAGCAGAGGGTGATCAACGCCACGGAAATGAGAAACGGGGGGAGCATGGTTGCGACGAACTCGCCCGTGGGAATATTGAATTTCGTATACAGATAAAGATTTTGTGGGTTCCCGAAAGGGGTGAGCATACCGCCGAGATTGGCGGCGATATTCTGCATAATAAAGGTAAACGCCATATATTTTTGCTTGCCTGTCGTGGAAAGCACAAGATAGCCGAGCGGCAGAAAGGTGAGTAGCGCCATATCGTTGGCGATGAGCATCGAACCGATAAAGGTGACGTAGGTTAGCGCCAGCACGCTCGCGCGGGCATTTTTGAATACGCGTACGATCTTTTTTGCCAAGACAAAAAAGAAGTTGATATTTTTAAAGGCGCAGACGACGGCAAGCACGCAAAACAGACAGGTCAGCGTTTTCCAGTCGAAATAATCGAGGTACGCGGCGTCTGGCGGTACGAGAAAAGCGGTGACGACCGCCGCGATCACCGCCACGCATAAGACGACGTTTTTCTTAACGAAAGCCGTGATTTTTTTCGCCGCGCGGGAGAGCTTTTCATGGACGTGCATATGCGCGTGTGTACGCGTGTGCGTATGGTTATGTGTACGAGTGCTCATATATGCCTCCGTATTTTACATTCGGGAATTATTATAGTACTTTTTATCAAGAAAAGCTATCGTTTTTATAGGATAATTTATAATTTTTTATTTGAAGAGTTGCTTTTTAAAAGCAAATATGTTACACTTTATATGTTTATCTTTTCGAGGAGGGAGATCGGAGCATGGCGGAGATAAAACTCGGGAAATACAGACATTTTAAAGGGAACGAATATGAGGTGATCGCGATTGCGAAGCACTCGGAAACGTTGGAAGAAATGGTGGTGTACCGTGCCCTGTACGGCGACGGTGGCGTTTGGGTGCGGCCCGCTTCCATGTGGGATGAAACGGTGGAAAGAGAAGGCGTGACCGTGAAACGGTTTACGTTTGTCGGATAAAGATCTCAAGGAGCGGATATAATGGAAAAGATGAAAGAAACCGAACTACAGATCCCGCAAGGGACGACGGAGAAGAAAAGAGGGTTCGGTCGCGCAACGGCGCTTATTGCGCTGTGTTGGATAGTGTATACCTGTTCGTATATCGGAAAGCTGGGGTATAGCGCAAACATTGCGCAGATCGAAACTCTGTACGGGATCTTGCACGCCGAGGCGGGAATGGTCAGCACCTTCTTCTTTTTTGCCTATGGCGCGGGGCAGATATTCAACGGATTATTCTGTCGAAAGTACAATCTTCGTTTTGTCGTGTTCGGCGCGTTGATCGTATCGACGTTGTGCAATTTTGGCGTCGGGATCGCGCCTGATTTTTCGATCCTGAAATATTTATGGTTGCTTAACGGGGCGGCATTGTCCGTGTTGTGGCCCTCCCTCATCCGTTTACTCGGCGAATCGTTGGATAAAAAAGATTCCGCGCGGGCGGTCGTGATCATGGGAACCACCGTGGCGACGGGCACGTTGCTTATTTACGGCCTCAGCGCTTTGTTTGTGGCGCTCGGCAGTTTTAAAGCGGTATTTTTTATCGCGGCGACGCTAATGCCCTTGGTCGCGTTGGTATGGTTGATCACATATCCGAAGTTGGTGAAAAAATCGCAAACGGAGCTCGCGGAAAAGACAAAACAGACGGAGCCGAAGAAAACGTTTTCGCATGGATTATTGATTTCCGTTTGTATCATGGCGTTGTTTGCGGTAGTCAACAATCTTGTCAAGGACGGATTGACGACTTGGGTGCCGACCATTCTCATTGAGACGTACGCGCTTCCCGATTCGGTCAGTATACTTTTGACCCTGCTTTTGCCCATGCTTGCCATTTTTGGTACGATGGTCGCAACGACGCTACATAAAAAGATCGAAAATTTCGTGGCACTATGCGCGGTGCTGTTTTTGGCGGCTGCGGCATTGATCGGGTTTGTTATCGCGCTGTTGTCGACGGGCGTATTCGTGGTTACGATCGTAAGCTTTTCTCTCGTTTCTTGTCTGATGGCGGGCGTCAACAACGTTATCACCAGTATGGCGCCTTTGTTTTGGAAAGAAAAGATTAATTCCGGACTGCTTGCCGGAATATTGAACGGTTTTTGTTACGTAGGCAGTACGATCAGCTCGTATGGGCTGGGAAGCGTAGCGGACGGGCTTGGTTGGAACGGCGTGTTTTGGCTGTTGTTTATTTTGTGTCTTGCTGTGGTTGCGATCGGTTTCGTTTACGTTGTTGCAACCAAATCGATCGGGCGAAAAAAGAAGAAAAATAACGAAAGGACGTAACCAGGGTTGCGTTGACAGCTCGATAAAACGGGGGAGCGGAATGAAAAACCTCTCCCGTTTTTTCTTTTTGAAGTATTACAAGGTCGCCTGCGCGAAGGGAATGTAAGAAACGATTTTTTGCATTGAAACGATCGAAAAATCGATGAAAAATTTTTCTTCCAATGGTTGACAACAGAAAAAACGTATGCTATAATGCTGGCAATCTCGAAAGAGAAAAAACAACGGAGCGAAGCGTTTGCTTCAATTTTCATTATGCCCAAGCCGCATTTGAAGACTGCTGAAGAAAAACAGCAGCAAGAACGACTCAAGCGCATCAACAAGATCCCCGATCTGGAATGGCTTTTCCGCAATGAAGGTAAGAAGAAAAGCGGCGGAGACGATTTCCTGGTCAAACTCCTGAGAAAAAATTGGCTGACCGTGCTATATTCGACGCTGTTGTACATATTGCAGGCGTCACCGGCGTGGTTTATGCCGATCGTAACCAGCGACGTGATCAATATGATCACCCTGCAACCCGAAGGATTTATGCTCCGTATCATTCTCGACGGGGTGATTTTGGCGGTATTATTGTTACAAAATGCGCCGACGACGACGTGGCGATCGGTCGTTACGGACAGATTCATTCGTACAACCACGGCGGAGATCAAAGGCGGCGTCGTACGGAAGCTGCAACGCCTTTCCATTACCTACCATAAGGAGATGGAGGAAGGCAGGATCCAATCGAAATTCCTTCGCGATATCGACAATATGGAGGGATATTACCGCACGTTTATGTCTGCATTTATCCCCAACATCGTCGGTACGCTGGTGTCTGCGGGGATCGCCTTATATAAAAGTCCCGTCGTCGCTTTGTTTTTCGTTGCGGTCATTCCTATCAACGTAGGCTTGATCGCGTTGTTTCGGAAACGTATCCGTAAGGATAATTTCGCTTATCGAAAGGAAAACGAAAATCTTTCTTCCAAGCTGACGACGACTTTGCAGATGATGACGTTAACAAAGGCGCATGGACTTGTCGATATGGAAAACGTCGCCATTTCGGAACGTATCGATTCGGTGAAACAAGCCGGCTTGCGGTTGGATAAGACCAACGCTTGGTTCGGTTCGTTCGGATGGGTCTCCAGTCAGATCCTTTCCGCGATATGCCTGTTCTTCTGCGTCTTTCTCGCTTTGCGGGAGTACATAATGCCGGGCGACGTGTTTTTGTTTCAATCGCTTTTCGGTTCTATTTCCGCATCCGTTCTGACGATCGTCAATCTCTATCCCGCCATGACGACGGGCAGGGAAGCAGTTCGCTCTCTTTCGGAGATCGTCTGCGCAGCGGATCTTGAACGGGACGAGGGAAAGAATCCCGTAAAAAATATCGAGGGACGGGTGGATTTTTGTCACGTTTCTTATCACTATCCCAATGAAGAAAAAGCGGTCGTCAAAGATTTCGATCTGCGCGTAAAAGCGGGAGAGCGCATCGCGATCGTCGGCTCTTCGGGATCGGGAAAGAGTACGGTAATGAACCTTATAATCGGTTTGTTGTTGCCTACGGATGGGCAGATTCTTATCGACGGCGTGCCGCTGACGGAGATGCCTATGCAATCGTATCGCCATTTTCTGTCCGTTGTGCCGCAGAACAGCATTCTGTTTTCGGGTACTATTCGTGAAAATATCACTTATGGGCTCGATCATTATAGCGAGGAAGAATTGCAGCGTGTTATCCAGGATGCGGATATTACTGAGTTTTTGCCTTCGTTGCCACATGGATTGGATTCGCAGGTAGGGGAACACGGCGACAAGCTGTCGGGCGGACAGAGACAGCGTGTTTCCATAGCTCGCGCATTGATTCGGAATCCGAAGATATTGATAATGGACGAAGCGACTTCGGCTTTGGATAACGTTGCCGAATATCATGTGCAAAAGGCGATCGACCGTTTGGTACAAGAACGTACTACCTTTATCGTTGCGCATCGTTTATCCACGATCCGCAACGCCGATCGAATCGTCGTCATGGAGGAGGGCAAAATGGTTGAGGTTGGCACGTATACCGAGTTGATGGCGCTGGGAGGACGGTTTTGCGAATTGGAGCGACTCAGCCGTATTCGGGAGGAGCAGGTACGAAACGAAGCCGTTTAGGACGCATCCATGGTTGCGTTGAGATAAAAAAACAAGAGTCGTTGGATTTCCAACGACTCTTATTTTACAGCTTGTTTTTCGGACAGACCTTGATACAGATGCCGCAGACGCTGCCTCTGCCGACGTCCTGAAAATGCTCTTTCATATACCGCGAGCATTTTTCGGGATCAAAATTGCGTTCTCCGTCCGTTGTTGGCTTTTCCCCGAAGATCGCGCCTGCGGGGCATGCTTGCTTGCAGATCAGACACTCTCCGCAGCCGTTTTCGATGACGGGTAGCTCGTTTGTAAGGGGCATATCCGTGACGACGGTCGCAAGGCGCACCTTTCCGCCGTATTTTTCGGACAAGAACAGCCCGCTTTTTCCGACATAGCCCAGCCCCGACAAAACAGCCGCTGTTTTGTGCGGGATCACGCCGTGATAGGGATTGTTTTTTCCAAGGCTTTGGCTCGCTGCAATTGGTAACGCCGAAAAGCCGAAGTCTTCGATTTTTCGCGACAACCGAAACGCGATCTGATCAAGTAGCGCGTTTGCCGCGCGATAGTGTTGAAAATATACGAAAGACGGTGCATTC
>JBGVRF010000129.1:0-4881 GCA_045128175.1 Candidatus Scatosoma sp. | reverse complement strand
TCTACGACCTCGACCAAAATCTTGACGGAAGCTTCGCCGGAGGTATTGCTGACGGTGACCACCGTCGTGCCAGCTTCATCCGCCGACCAGCTACCGTCCGCCAAAAGCGTGAATACGCCTTCCGTCGAATAGCTCATCGCCCATACGCTGTCCGTAGCCTCTGCGGGAACAGGCGTAAAGTTGATTTTATACAGAGATGCGAAATAAGTCTGATTGAGAGGGATCTGATAACCGCTCACCACACCGCCGCCTGCAACTGCGTCCGCACGACCCGCATTGCCACTTACCATGTTCCAGCCCGTGCCTTTCGCTGTCTTGAAATAGTAATCGTATTCCGCCTCGTCACTCACTGCCAGATCGGTCGTCTGAATGCCTGTAAGCGCGAAATATTCATTGACGGTAACGTTGAAATACACCTTGAAGCCGCCCGATTTACTTGCGCCTTCAACGGCGTATACGCCCGCTTCTTGCGCTACAAAATTAAGAGTCGTTCCCTCCTGTGCAACAGTCAGCTTCGTGTCCTCGGTTGCTGTAAACGCCCCGTCTGCGATCGTACCCACCGTCCAAGTGAAGTCGATATCCGCGTCCGAAGGACGTACAACAAGGTTGTGTGTAGAATTTTTATTCGAAGAGAATTCCACCGTATAAGGATCGGAGATCTCTCCGACGCCTCCGGAAGTACCGGTGACGTTGATGCCCGTAGGCGTGGGCTTCTCTTCCACCTCTTTTTCCGTAACGGTAACGTTTACCGTCACGTTTTCCGCTTTCTCCGATTTTTCGCTGAGCGTAACAACCGCCGAGCCTGCGTCAAGCCCTTCCAACGTCAACGTCGTCGAAGTGACCGCAACGGAAACGACCGTTGATTCGGACGTAACGACCTCGAATACGTAATCGGTCAGCGTACCGACGACTAGAGTGAAGCTCTTGCTTTCTTCCTCTTCCAGCGTTATCGCGTATGCGCCGTTCTCATCCGCCGTCTGCCCCGCGATAAGCACCTGCGCCTTTTCCGCCGTTACTTCGCTGCTACTGCCGCTGCTTTCCGAGGTCATCGGATCGGTACACGCCGCCACAGACATGGCCGCCGTCAAAACAAATACGAAACCCAAAATATTTCTTATTCGTTTCATAAGTTAAAAGTTCCTCCTTACTTAATTATTAAATTTCAATTGACTTGAATTCAATTTTTCCGATTTTATAGACATCCTTCTTGCTTTTCAACGCCTGAAAGGTTTTGAACAGCGTTCGGAAAAGCTCAGAAAACCGTTTTTTTGAGAGGTAAAATAAAATGAAGCAGGCAATTCGATTGTGTACCGATAAAAACGAACCCTATTCGATTTTTTGTCCTTTACCGCAATAAAATTACCAATTACTTCACTTTATCGGACGGTCGGGCGCTTTTCCGCGCGCAACTTGCCCTTCCCTTGCCAGAAAACTGTTTTTCTGCTTGTTTTTCTGTATTATATCATACATTTTGCGTTCTGTCAATAGTTTTTCGAAAAAAAGTTTTAAAATTTTTCAATTTTTGTAAAAACTATACAGATAATATTTTTAAACCACGTAATAATCCGTGCAAAGCTTGCGTATTTCCTTTTCTCCGTCGATCTCTTCCAGCAGGATACGGGTCGCCGTTTCTCCAAGCTTGCTATAATCCTGACGGGCGTACTCCCAAAGCACGTCGCCACCTTCGTCGTCCTCGCCGAGCGAATAGATCTTGATGCCGTCTTTACCCGTCATACCTGCCTCGAGCGCGGTCTTATACACGCCGCGGGCGATGGTGCCGTCCGAAGTGATAAACGCCATTTCCTTTTGCAAATAGGGCATACAAGCGCGGTGGCCTTCCCCTTCCGAGCTTTCGTCCGTATATACGACGTGGATATCCGCATCCGCATACGCGGAAAGCGTTTCGCAGAAGCCCTTCGCTCGGTCGAGCGAAATGGTTTTCGAGCGTTCGCTGTTAACAAGGCAAAAACGCCTATATCCCTGTTCGTAAAGCCGTTTCGTCACGTCCGCCACCATGCGCACGTTGTTGACGTCCACGTAGCTGATGTCCGATTCTTTATCCGGACGGCCGATGATAACGCAGGGAATACGCTGTTTCTCCATCTGCGCCAGACGGAAGTCGTCCACGAGAGGCGTCAACACGATCGCGCCGTCGATAGGCGCTTTGTTACGCTTCAGCATGGTCACGACCGACTGTTTGTCGAGTCCGTTATACACAAGCAGATGCCGACCTGCCGCAGCCGCCGTTTTCAGACAAGAAGTGATCAGATCGGTATAAAACCGACGATACTTCACACCGCTGTCCTCTTCGAGAATAAGCGCTATGATGTTCGTATTGCCGCGCGAAAGGGTGGACGCATAAAAATTCGGCTGAAAATCCAACTCTTCACACGCGTCCATGATACGTTTCTTGAGCTCCGGGCTGACGTATTTTTTATCCGTCAGGGCGTTGGAAACGGTAGATTTTGCCACGCCGCACTTTTTCGCGACGTCGTTGATCGTCACCATACTTTTCATTTTCTTACGTTTTCTCCTATCATATCAATAAGCTCTCCCGCCGAAACGATCTCGACGTGTTCGGCAAGACGGGAAACTACGTGATCGAGCATTTGCATATCCGTAGACCACGGATGCACGTTCAAGACCGTATACCCGTTTTCCGAACGGATATCGATCGGCCGAGCGTTGATCGCTGCCGCGATCCCGTCCAGCCATTCCTCCGTCACTCCCTCGCGAGAGCAAGAGGGATGCCACATGGAGATCCCTACGCTGACAAACGGCTTTCCGTTTACAAACCAAATTTTACCTTTTCCGCTTTCATACCGATCGGGATCAAGTTGCCATATACCGCCTGCGATCTGCTCGTGTTTCGCAAATTCCGCCAAGCGGTCCTCCGCATTGCCCTCTTTCGTATTGGCTACGTTATCCAACAGCGCCAAAACGCGCATATCCGCATTTTTCATTCCCACGGCGGTCGCCTCTGCATACGCGGACAACAGCGCGCGCGGGAAGGTCATACAGTTGGTGTATCCGATCCCCGAAACGCCGCAGATAAACGTATCCGCCTCCGCAGCTCCGTATATCTTCTTCAATGCCGCGGGACAGATCTTGCTCAGAAGAGGGGGCGCCGTCCAGCTCATTTTATAGCGAACGGGAGCCTTTCGTCGCTGACCGTAATGACTATCCGTCGAAAAATCACGTTCGAACCACTGCACGTTGTCACCGTCGGACACAACGATCGCCAGATAGTGCTTCTTCTCGTCCGCGACAAGCTTTTCATCCTTGCAACGTTGCTTTACGGGCGTAAACGTATCCGTTGCCGTATAGCTGTGGTTATGCGACCAATCCGCTGGGACGATATAATCCCCGAATTGCGAAAGCTTTTTAACAAAAGCGATCTCGTCCGTCGTCCAGCCGTATACGGGAATGATCCTGTCCGCCCAGTCCAACACTTCGTCCAAAAACCCCTCGTCGCGTTCGGGGCGCACGAAAAAAGTAAAGACTCGGTTTGCGATCGCCTGATCGCGCAACTGTATATGATAATGCCCTTCCGTCACCTGATGCACAAGACTGTCCTTCCGCAGCTTATCCCGATATTGCAGCCATACCGCGCGTTGACGCTCCGCATCGCTGCCTCCGACATCCGCGGCGTCGAAAAGGACGGGCAAAGCACCGACGATAACGCGGACTTTTTCCAACAGCGCGCGCGGCACACCAAGACAGTTTCCCGCCGCGCATACCGTCGCCGCCAAATTCACCGCCACGTCGCCGTCGCGAAGGTCGTAAACCGCCAATCCGTCGAACAAGCCGACGTATTCGGCAAGCGCTTCCCATACGTTGCAACGTTGATGTTGTTGCGGCGCGTATTCAAGATAATTGTCCACGTCCAGAAAGAGGCGTCTTTCCCCGCGATTGATCAAGCCCTGCAAAAAGACGGCAAGCGCGATCTCCTCTTCCGACATATCTTTCGCCGACATCACGTACGTCATAAGCGTTCCCCCGTTATTTTTTCCTTACCGTATCCGCAAGCTCGCCGCCGCGCATGATCTCCTCATAACTAACGATATTGCGCATATCCGCCACGTTCATTTTGTCTTTTTCAATGACCAGCGTGTTGCCGTTTGCAAGCTTTACCGTGATTTTGTCGAACAACGGCAAGCTCATCGTAAAATCAGGACGGGAAGGACTCATCGCATACATTCCCAAACAAGAAAGAATGAACCAGGCACTCATCGAGCCGTTGTCCTCGTCGCCCGGGTAACCGTCAACGTCGTTTTTAAAACCGTCGGCAAGCCATTCCGTCAACTCGGCAGTGCGCGCGACGTCTCCCAGCTCGCTGTATATATAGGGAATATGGAAAGACGGCTGATTGGAGATCGCGCATTGACCGAAACCGCCGTCGGCCATTTCACTCATTTCATGGATCTCCTCACCGTAAGAACCGATCCCGAACCGCGCGGTCGTCGCAAACAGTTCGTCCAGCTTTTCTTTCAGTTTCCCATCGTAAAGTTCGTTCAGCCCCTTCAGATCGTGATATACCGCAAACGAGCTTTGCCACGCCGACGCTTCCGTATAATCGCGCCCCCATGAATAACAATCAAACACTTCATCACGGAAATTCCCGTTTTCGTCTTTACCGCGCATGAAGCCCGTTTCGGGATCGAAAATATTGCGATAATTTTTTGCATAGCCATAATATCGCTCCGCCGTTTCCGTATCCCCCAAAGCCTGCGCGGCCTGTGCGATACAGAAATCCCCGTAACAGCAATCCAACGTTTCATTGACGCTTTCCTTCGCTGAACTGTAAGGAATATAACCGTATTTACGATACGCGGAAAGTGATTCTCTGCCTACACCAGGAATACCCGAATCAAACTCCCC
>JBGVRF010000128.1:0-13460 GCA_045128175.1 Candidatus Scatosoma sp. | reverse complement strand
ACCCGCGATGGCGGAAGAATATACGTCGATCGATATTCTTTTCTATTTCGCAAAACAGATTGCCAAAAAAAGCGGTTTGGTGCAAAAAGGAGATACGATCGTTATTACCGGCGGTACGCCAAACGGAAAAAGCGGTAATTCTAATCTTATCAATGTCGAAACGATATAAATATAATCGTGAGCACGTAAAAAGCCTCAAAAGCCGAACCGCTTTTGAGGCTTTTTACGTCAATTTGCACAAAACATTTTAACCTTGACAAAATTCGTCGCCAAGCAAGGTTTTCAATATGACCTGCGCGTACACGCGAACCATGAAATCGTTGGGATGATTGATATTGTTTCCCGTCATATCGCGATAACGTTTGCCTGCCGCAAGAATACTTTCATGCATACTTGTTACGTCGGCGACCGCAACAAAATCGTTTTCCCTTTCTAACTTCGAAAGCTCGATGCGATTATATTGCTGATTACCGAACCAAGTGCTTTCCACATGCGGAAGCATCGTTGCGACCAGCAAGATCTCCGCTTTCGGATTGACTTTACGCAAACGTAAGATCATCTCTTCGATCATCTTGCGATATTCGTTCATATCCGTCTGGGCATCGTTCATACCAAAACCGAGAACAAGCAGATCGGGCGCGCTCGGCAATACGCGTTCGTCAAACGCATCAAGTCCGTTTTTCGTAGACCAGCCCCCCACGGCGACATTCGTCATCTCTATCCGAGCCCGATATTTTTCACGCAGATGATCGCAAATCATATCGGGAAACGAATCCATATAGGGCGGAATATTTCCACCCATTGGCGTTCCGCTGGAGTTGCAACCCGTAGTAATGCTGTCACCGTAAAAAGTGACTTTCAAGGTTTCGGCGCTTTTCAGTTTTCGTAAAGTTTCAAAGAAACGCTCTGACTTACCTTGTGGAACAAAGCCTGTCCAACATTGTGCAGTGGTATAAGAAACCGCGATCTGATTTTTAGTAAAAGTATCTTCTTCTCCATAAACAAGATATCTCTCACCTTCCAGCTCATACGGGATCTTGGCTTTATTTACGCCAATGCCGTATATACCCGCTTCTTTGATATAATATTCTTCGGCTATGTAAAAGGGAATACGACTCCCCTTCAAGCGTCTGATACAACCGTTTTCGATAACGTAATCTTTTCCTTCTTCAAACAACGTATCCAGCGAAAAATTGCGTACATATTCGATCTTTTCAGGCTCATAAAGAAAAGGCGCGCTATCCTCTTCACCCAAAAACATAAAAGTTTCGTTTTCTATCCTTTCCGTATGCCAAAATGGAATCAAATAGTTTTGCAGATCATAACCTTTTTTCATTTTTTTCTTTCCTTCAACTACTCGTTTTGAAAGCGTCCGACTTTCGTCGAACGCTTTTCGTTTATGCTTCAGGCTTTTTCTCCAATTTCAAAGGATAATCGCCAAGATGCTCCATCTTAAAGCCGTTTGCTTTGTACGTTTCATAATCGAACGCTTCCAGCTCGTCAATCGCAAGCTTGTGGAACTCGTAGAAGTTATACCACCACTCGTAACCCGTACCCAGGTTTGCGTTCAGATATGCGTCCGCGATGTCGCATCCCATTGCCGGCGCCACGTAAAACGCACCCATCGCAAGCACGTTGACGCCGTTGCCCGTGATCGCGCGAAGCGCTGCGGGAACGCTTTCCACTACGCCTGCGTGTACGTGCGGGCATTTGCTTGCCGCGATATGGATACCCATACCCGTGCCGCAGAAAAGAAGCGCTCTTTCGAAGTTCCCTTCGCTAATTTGCGCGCCTACGCGAAGCCCCACGCGGTGGAACATATTTTCCGTATCGTCGGGGTCGCTGTCAGCCGTCACGCCGAGATCGGTGATCTTCCAGCCCTTTTCCTTCAGGTGCGCCACGACCGCTTCTTTAAGGGGGTAGCCGGCGAAATCCGCGCCAACGACCAAATATTTGTCTTTTACCGTTTTCATAATTTTTTGCTCCTTTTATAAGATTTTCTCTATTATATCATAAAAGTAATTTTTTTGCAATATCTATAACAAAGTTTTTCCATATATCTCCGAAAAAGTTGACCGATTTTTGATCATTCAGCCAAAAATTTCACAGCGGAATGCGCTGCCACGTTTCCTTCTCCCGCCGCTTTTATATATTGATACGGCCTGCCCGTACAATCTCCTGCCGCAAAGCAACCTTTGAAATTAGTTTGACAAGCTCTGTTGACAACGATATGTCCGTCTGCTACTTCCAGCCCCGGAACCAGAACGGAAGGCGTTATCGCGGACTTTAAGAAAAAAACGCCGCTGAGCGGGAGCTCTTTATCCTTGAAGGTCAACGTTTCCACCTTTTTTTCACCGACCACAGCAAGCGGCATTCCCTTTACAAGTTCTACGTTTTTCGCCTGAACAGCCACGTTTTTATACAGCGCAACAAGGTATACCTTTTCCGCCAACTGCGCCAGGTATTCTATCTCATGCTCGAACTCTTTCGAAGCGCAAACGACGCCGATTGTCTTTCCTTTATACAAGAAACCGTCACAAGTCGCACAATAGCTGACGCCTCTTCCCATAAGTTCCAGCTCGCCTGTAATGGGCTTGACCGCTTCGACGCCAGTAGTAAGAATGACCGTTTTTGCCTGATAACTTTCCTGATCGCACATCACAACGTAATGATCTCGCATCTTATACACGCCCGTTACCGTTTTTTCCGTGATCTCAATCCCCGCTTCTTCGATCTGTCGTAAAAATACGCGTCCCATTTCTTCACCGCTGACCGACGAAAGCCCAGGGTAATTGCGGATGAGCTCTGCCTTTCGGATCTTCTCGGAAAGACGCTTATTTCCAAACCAGATAAAATTCTTTTTCAACGCCTGCAACGTAAGCGCCGCAGACACCCCTGCCGCGCCCGTCCCGACAATCGCTATATCAACCATAACTTTTCTTCCTCCTGTAATTATTTTTCTTTATTATAGCCAAAGCTATGTAAAAAGTCAAGAAAAACGCACGATTATACAAACGGGATCTCCGCAATGCTGCGAAAATCCCGTTTTGTATACATTTATCAACTGAGTAGCTGCGTATCCGCGCGCTTTATTTCTTGCTTTTCCTCCTTCTGCTTCACGACCGAAGCATTCAGATCAGACAAAGCAATATCTTTTATATAGACTTTCGCTTTCGTTTTCGAGCGAAACAGCAATTCTATCTGTACAAACGAACGTCTTTCCTCTGCGGTGAAGCGGATCGGCGCAGAATCGCCGCGCAATCCTTCCTCCAACAGCACGGAAAAAGTAGAATATTCTTGCATGATTGGTAAAGAATCGTTTTCTTTTTTTTCACCGTTCATTAGATTGAAACGGAACACTTCGCCGTTTGTCATTCGTGCGAGAACACCGAGAAACTCCGTTTCCCCCTCCGCCTTCATTTGCCAATTCCAGAAACGGTAATCCGCTAAATGATTTTTATGTCCCGAAAGACAGACCGCCGGCGATACACCAAAGAGGAAATATTCGTTTGCCGTCGGTTGAGATGAAACGGAGATCGCACCGTCCTCCGAATCGATATTCACCGCCGCCGCGTCATAGAGCTCGCCTTTTTTCCAGATCGGCACCTTTCGACAGGTACCGACCTGCCAGCCAAAGCAATTCTCGTAAACTTCCAGCGCGCCGCTTACCGTATATGCGGGAGGGAAACAATAACGCTCGTTTACGGGCTCGTATTCGCTTCTGTACGGTTGCAACGGCGCTCCGTCCTTCGTGATGACATTGCAAAAATCCTGATATTGCATAAATGCATACGTTAGCTTTGTCGGTTGCCGAACGTCGGGGCTTACAACTTCGATTGTATCGGGCCCGATCACCTTTGCCTGCGCGGGATAGTATTTCCCGTTGTCCCCCGACAAAGTAAAGCCGCATACTTCGCCGACACAAAGACCTTTGCCTGTATGCGCAACCGTACAAACCGCTTTCCCTGTTTCGTATTTTACGGAAATGATCGAGGGATAACGCGCGTCTTCACCGTTCTCCCTTTGCCTTAAAGCTAAAGCAATACGTTCCGCGATCGGCGCTTTGTTGATCGGATGAATCGGATGATAATAAAGATCCCCGTCCGGCTTCAACCAACGCGGCTCGATATCGTACGTAGGCAGGCAAACGACCCGCTCTGCCCCTTCTTGTAATAAAATGAGCGCCTCGTTTATATATTCGTATCCGTACCGATCCCCATAAGGATAATACTCGGGCGCGATCTGTACGACAATGAACGGAACGTTCCCGAAACAACGCTCAGTATCCTTCACCAGCATTTTCATCTCTTTGAGGAAATATTCCGCGAATTCAAAATCCCATGCGGAGCTTTCGCCCAAATACCAGATGATGCCCTTGAATTTCATACCGATAAGCGGCGAGATTTTTTCATTCCAAACACCTGCAATCTGTGAATAGTTTCTTCCGCCCGCCTGATTGTAATTTTCTATCGAATTGTAGCGACCGACCTTACGCAAAAAAGCAGTCAATTTCTCGTCCGTTTCCACCGGCTCGCGCCGAAGATACGCTTCTACGCTCAAACCGCCCATTGCGGTATGTACGACGCCGATCGGGACTTTTTTCGTTTCGGATAATAACGTTGCGGTTTGTACGGACAATGCGGAGGTTTGTTTTACAATCTCACTGTCGCCTTGCCGCCATGCGTACTCCAACATAAAATCGTTTAACGGATAGACAGGACGGGTAACCTCGGAAATATCCGTAAAAGGCTTTTCGTCAAGGCTCAAAAATGCCGTTTTTGCTTGCGCGGCGCGACGTTGCCATTCCTCACAATCTTCCATTGCGCCTAACGAATAGGACATATTCGACTGCCCCATCGCAAGATACACGTCGCCAAAACGAACGTTGACGGCAATCTTTTCTTCAGCGCTTTCCGCCGATAAGACAAATGTCGAAAGCGTATCGCTTACAGGCGAAAACTCCGTTTCAAAAACACCTTTCTCGTCCGCAACGACTTTTTTCTCTTGCATATGTCCGCCGCCGCAAAGCGTACAGACCACTTCCGCGCCCGTTTGCGCGTAACCGCGTAGCCGCATAGGCTCGTCTCTTTGTATGATCGCGCCGTCTCTGTAATATCCATGAAATTTCATTTCTTCGCCTCTTATTTTTTTGAATGCAGATACTTATCAAATACGTAGCAAGCAACGGACGACCAACCGTGGCACAAGCTGCCCGCGTCGTTGAAATCCGCTTCGCCGTATCCAGTTTCCCAATACGTTGTCGCGCCCTTGAACAACATTCCGCCAAAAATTTTGCAGATATCGTTTATACACCAATCGGTATTCCCGTCATTTTCGATTATCGCGTCGTATTTCAGCTGTAAAGCAGCAAACGTCATATCCACAACTCTTCCTTCGGGCTCTTTCAAAACGTCGCAAATAAAGCCTTTTCTCTGCTTATCGACAAGACCTGTCATAATCATTGCCGCCTGCGTATATGCGTGCCACCCCTCTTTGTTTCCGTTCCGCAGGAAAGAGGCGTAAAGCCCACGCTCGGCATCGTAGAACGCTTCAAAGGTATTTTCCAATCTTTTCGCATACGCGAACCATTCGGTTGCACTTTCCGCATTGCCGAGTTTGTCCGCTAACGTCGCCAGCTTTCTCGCGGCAACGTAGGTCAACGCAGTCAGGATCGCGTCGGAGGTCGGTTCGATCTCATGTTCGCGCGTGATCCAGCCGCCGTCAAGCCCTTCCGACCATTCGTAGAAGTTCCAAAATTGAGTCTGGACCAAGCAAGTCACGCCCGTTTCCGTAGTAAGTGAAGCAAACGTTTTCAGCATACGCTCGGCATACGGCAACATTTCCCGTGCAAACGCCTCGTCGAAATCCACCTCGGCGTTTTCGCACAATGCAAGTATCCAATACAGACTGAAAGAAGGAATACAGAGCGCAGAGCGGGATGGCGAACAAAGAGACAGCAATCCATCCTCTTCCCTGACCGAATATGCCTGCAAGCGGATCGCAGCACGAGGCAAATCGTACTCTTCAAAAGCGCCGTAACCGAACAACATCTGGTTTCTGGAATCCATTCCGTACAATGCCTGTTCACGCCACGGACAATCTTCATAGTGTTCATGAGCGCAAAGCTGCATGGTACGTCTGCCCGTTTCGTAAATGGCGTTCAACAACCGATCCCCGAAATCCCTTTCGGGCATTTTAAACGGATATACTGCTTCACGGACGGTGAGACGGTCAATCGTAACCCTTTCCGCTTCGATATACAAACACAGATACCGACACCCCAAACGGTGCAAATAACCTTCAAAAGTATTTTTCCCGGCAACGAAATTAAATTCCGCGGCAAAATTGCGTCCCTCACGCTCGGTACGAATACGGAGATCGGAAAGATGCTCGCCCCAGCCGATTCCGCCTTTACAGGGCTTGTCTACGGATAACGAAAAAGTAAGATATCCGCTCGTTTCCGCTTTCAAATCGACGATAACGAACACTCCGTCTCCGCCCTCTGCTTTAAACGTTAAAGGCTTATGCAGATCGGCAAACTCGATACGGTTTTCTCCCGTTATCTCAGCAAAACGGGACGTCGCCAGCCACGAGTTCTGCATTTTCTCCGCTAAGGTTTTGCCGCCGCGCCAGCGGAATATACCCTGTGCGCACACTTCACAAGCAAGCGGATCCGAAATAAAGATCTGCTTGATCGGACGAGGCTCTTCCACAGCTTTTATGTCAACGAGACGGCTGTTTTGCCATGCTTGTCCCTCATCGGCAAAATCGAAATTCCAACCATAGCCAAGCTGTGGGGTTATCCGATCTCCCGCTTTATACCCGACGGCTTCACGACAAAGCGTATTTTCACTTGATTCCGTCAAGAGCTTGCCCTCATTTTCGATACGAAAGGCAACGCCCGCGGATTGCGCGCGACAAACGGAAAAATCTTCTCCCATATGAAAAGCCCTGATAAGAAGAGTATTTTCCCCCGCGTTCAGCCACTCGGTGATATTCCTTTCATCCACGCTTTTATGCGCGGGCAGATCCGCATATTGACAATTCCCTACAAATTTGCCGTTTACGTACGCTTCGTATTTATAATCCGCTGAAACGTAAAGTTTGGCTGCACCGCCCGTATAGGCAAATTGCGTCTTAAATTCCGCATACGAGTTGTTGTTTTCTTTGTGTGTCCAAATCCAATTCATAATCCTTTTTCCTTATATCCTTTATATGAAACAAGAGCCGTGTTACCACGACTTCTTGTTTTTCAATTCATTTTTTTAATTTTTGTCGCGTACAATCCCGTCTTTTCCGCCTCGATCAATCCGTTGGTGATCATGTTGACGTAAAAACCATCTGCGTACGGTTGAAAGCGCATTTCGTTACGATTGAAGAAATCTTTTCTCTCTTTATCTGCTTCTTCAATCGACTTTTCAGTCGCCCCTTGCAGCTTCAAAACAAGTACGTTTACCAAACGCAACGTGTTTTCCGCAGCAAAACGTAAGATATCCAAACTCTCCGCGTTGACCGCGTTTTTCTTTTCTTCAGGAAAATTCGTCAGCGTTTTTTCGATGAACGTTTGCGCTTTAAGCAATCCAGGCAACGCTTCCATGCCGCTGACCTCCTCCCGCATATACGGGAAACTGACCGTACGTTCAATTTCGGTATAATACTGACGAGCAAACGCTGCGTGCTCCCCGAAAGCCGCGTCGTAATATTCTTTGCAAATGGTCTCAAAGCTCAGTTTTTCATCGGTAAGCGCGCGGCCGAGCAAGTAAAAATTCAAGCCGTTGGGATAAAAAGCGCGTTGCAACTGACAGCTGATAAAGCCGTTAAGACCGATCTTCGGCAATGAACGAACGTCGTCGTAAATGACCTTTGCCAGCATCTCACCGCCGAAATCGCGATTGATATCCCACATCAAATGATACTCGAAAGCGAAAGAATCGCCCGAGAATATCTTTTTCCATGCTGCAAAAAAAGCAAGATACGTTTCCGCATCGCAAGGATACGTCATCTTATTCTTTTCATATGGCAATAAAGGATGCGTCTGCCAATCAGAATCCAAGTCGTATGCTTTCGTATAACTGCGGAAGATCGGCGCGAACATCATCAAGAAACGATCGGGATTGTTGATTCGCGTCTCCAACGGCGGCCAGAAAAGCTCCAGATACACGAGAAATACAATCTTTGTCTTTATACCTTTTTCCGTCAGCATACGGTCGATGTCGTTAAGAATCATTACATACCAATCGGCCATACGTTTTTTTGCACATTCCGCGCATTCGCACGCGTTGTTCGAATCGTCCGCCAACCAGAAATGTAACACGTCTACTTCGGAATGCTCTTCCGCGTATCCGACTACTTCTTCGGCAAGCAAACGCCGCGCTTCGGGGTTGGAATAGCAAAGATGGGTATTCAGCGGTCTACCTTTAAAAAAGCCGCGTACACCGTTCATTTCTGCAAGTAGGCTGCGTTTTTCTTCGGGCAAAGTCTGTTCGCATTCTTCCCATCCGTTGCAGGTAAGGCCCAAACAGCCCGTCGTCCAACCATGCCCAACTGCGTGATAGAGCATATCTCGTTGCTTAATCGCTTCAACGATCCGTTTTATGTAGCTTTTCGCCGTTTCCTCATCGATATTTTCTTCCGCAAGAAAAGGATTGCTTCCATGCGAATACCAACGGTCGAAAAATTCAAAAGAGGTCGTAAACTGCGTAAAATAGCTGTTAAACCCGACTTTCGGTGCCCAATCGATCAGTTCAAGTATGTTTTCAACGCTCACCGCGCCTTCGATGGTAATGCCGCGATGCCGCTGTGTCGGCGCAAAAGTATATTCTGCGTTTACTTCTTCCAACGATAATTTCGGGACCACCTCGCCCTTTTTTCCGGGCCTAAGGAATCGACAACCGCATACGCGTAAAAAATCGTATACCCCCAACAACAACGCACGAGAACAGTTTGCGTTGAACTCGCCCTTACCGCCCCGAACGGAAACGTCACAACGCTCTTTAAAAGGCTCGTCGTCGACGCTTACGGTCAATCGGATATCTCCGGCTTGCCCCGTCATCGCGATAAGATATCTATTCAATTCTTTTCTTGCAAATTCTAGGGTAGTCATATAAATATACTTTCTCACATCCTCTCATCGTAAGTGGCGCGTATTCCCGCGTCGATCGCGCCCATGATCGTAGCGTTTTCAGCCAATCCGGAATAGAGCACGGGATAGCCGCCTGCATATTTTTCAACCTGTTTCAGATAAGGCTCGCCCAATCTTATGACCGATCCGTTGAGCACGATCGTATCAACGTCCAGCATTTCGGAGACGCAACCTGCAAACGTACCGATCACCCGCGCCGCCGAATCGAGCACCTTTCTCACCAATACGTCGCCAAGCCTGTACGCGTCGATCATCATTTCGATGGTAATCTCATCCCAGCCCATTTTCCTCTCGCGTAACCATGTCTGAATGATACTGTCGCAACCGGAAAAAACTTCGCGTTTGACAATGGATAGAGAGGAAAACAGCGACGTACTGTCATAGTAATTGGCATAATTCAAATTGCCGTAATTGTCCTCGTCGGAGAGTAGCATATTCAGCTTAAAATATCCGACCTCGCCTGCAAACCCGCGCGAACCCTCGTACACTTTACCGTTGATCAGGATCGCCGCACCCGCACCAACGTCAACGTGCAACATCAGCGCATTATTGACATCCTTTAAAGCGCCGTACATTTTTTCGCCGGAAAGCGCCAAATTGATATCGTTCTTGATCGTGACAAGGCAACCGAATTCTTCCGAAAAAACCTCTTTCAAAGAAATGTTACGCCAACTTTTAAAACGCGGATTGAGAATGAACTTTCCACTCTCTTTATCGATCTTACCGGGCGACGCCAATGCGATACACCGAAGCGTCCGTCCTTTAAGGACTTCTTCCGATTTCAGCACATACACTTCTTCGATCAGCTTATTGAGATCCTCAGGCAAAAAGTTAATGTTATCGATACGATGTTTTACTAACACCTTACCGCTGAAATCCGCCGCACAGCAATCGATCTGCCAACGGGAAAAATCGATCGCAATAACATAGCCATAGTCTTGGTTGATCGAAAGATTGATACCGGCGCGGCCTTTCGTGTCACCATCACGGCAAATGATATCGTCTGCAATCAGATCGTCCGCGATCTTTGCGATCGCCGTATTCGAAAGCTTCAGGACACGGGCAATATCCGAATAAGAACGACTCTGCTCACGCAAAAGATTGATGATGTCTTCTTTGTTGCGTCTGCGAAGGTAGGTTTGATTTCTTACTTGCATATATTCCCCTCCTGTTTTATCTTTCGGTGGACGGGATCGCATAAACGAATACAATCAAGTTCCGATCCGTTTATGCAATTTTCCCCGATATTAAATATTATATCAAATGAAATAAAGTTTTGCAATTAAAACACCGCTTTATATAAAAATTTTAACGTTCTGTTTTAAATTGCGTGTAAACGTGACGAACAGACATCGTTTTGTCTGCACCGACAAGGATCTCCGTTCCGCCGACTTCACCGTCTTGATATTCGTCGTACGTACTTGCTTTCAAGCCGTACGTATAACGAACACCTTCAAACGACGCACTTGCATTGTTCTTATGATGATGCCCAAAAAACCAACCTTCGCAACCGTATTCTTTCAAAAGATTATGAAATTGATAATTTGCGTCGATATATCTGTCCGGGTCGGAATTCATTGCTCCGCAGTCGCCTTTATCGTTTTCGGGAATGGTAAACGCTGTAAACGTGCCCCAATCCCCGTATTTATCCATAAATGCGTTTTGCGCGGATTCGTAGCCGTACACGGTGAGAGCATCCCCGAGGGCACGAAGCGGATGATGAAAGAAACCGATCGATTTCGGCGAAACGCCGCCGTTGTATTCTTTCAACAACTCGTTGCGTTGCGTGAACCATGCAATCTGTCCTTTCTGAAGCCCGTATGCCGAATACATATTTTCGTCCAGGTTGCCTGCCGTATGTCCGTTGCTGTCCATCAGCCAAACGACCTCTGTCAGCTCGCCGCCTTGTGTAATACCGATATTAAAATTGCCGTTCCCTTCCACGTTTCTGATATCACCGCGTGTAAACATACAATGCTTTGCATCGATATACTGCGCACACGTCCATTCCATGCCCTTACGCGTTTCGTTGTCATGATTGCCGAACGTGATCGTCCAGGGGATCTCATAACTTTCCATTTCCGCAACGAGTGCCTGCAATACCGTTCCGTTATCGTCAAATTCTCCGTACACATTATCTCCCGAAAGCACGATAAGATCGGGTTGGACCGCCGCCACCGCTTCGCGCATATATCTCCACGCCGCAAATTCCATTTTCTCCGGTGCCCACCAATCGATCGACCAGGAATGCAATCTGCCTTCATAGCGTTGCTGAGACGAATCGATGATCTGGATATCGGTCAGTTGTAAAATCTTCACGTCGCGACCGGCTTCGACCTCCAGGACAAAATCGACCACGTCTTCCAGTTCAAGAGCAGGCGCTTCGGACGTCGACGTAGCGCCGTCGTCGAAGGCGGACAGATCGGAAGTTGCTTCGCCGTTGCAAGCCGCAAAGGCGCCAATGACAAAAGAGGCAGCCAAAAAGATACTCAAATATTTTTTATTCATGTTTATTTCTCCATTTTTTTAACAGCACTACGCCCGCAAGCGATCCAAGCGCAACCATAGCGGCAACGCCGCTTATTACAGATCCACAACCGCCGTCGGCGGGATCCTCGCCGGAGGTCCCCGTTCCGCCGCCTGCGACCGTGTAAGTCACACCTTCGGACAACGGACTGTCAATCGCTACGAATGTATCCGACGATATCGCCTTTACCTGCACAACGTATTCTCCCGGCGCAAGATCTTCTTCGAACTGATAATACTTTTTCGCCGCAGTTTTGACCAACTCACCGTTGATATAAACCGCATAAAGGTTCGCGCCGTCTACCAGCCTCCATTCCACTTTTTTCTCCGCTTCGTTTAGCGTAACGACAGGCGTCGGCAAAGGATCGATCGCGGGAGGAAGCTCGGTATCGTTGTTCGTCACGTAGAAATTGTCTACCAAAACGTTTGCCGTACAGCAATTCAGGCTGAGATATCCGAAATAGTCAAACGACGTCACGGCAAACGTACAATCGATAATCTTCGTATCATTGACAAACAGCTTGTAATTGTTTTCATTGACCTCCAAACGGTAATCGATCCAAGGAGCGTCCACATTAGATTGCGCGTCGGGAATCTGATAGGTGTT
Source organism: Candidatus Scatosoma sp. (assembly GCA_045128175.1). Lineage (GTDB taxonomy): Bacteria > Bacillota > Clostridia > Christensenellales > Borkfalkiaceae > Scatosoma. The sequence continues at coordinate 1,185 of JBGVRF010000128.1, read as the reverse complement.
GTATTCGATATTCAAAACGTCTTTGAACATCTCCTGAATGGTATTTTCTCCAAAATCGTTGGGGGATCCGCCATTGAACACCGCATACGCATGACCGGAAACGGCCGTATTGCCTTTATATCGCTGTGTATTGAACATCAAATTGTTCGTTCCCGTATAATGCGCCTCTGCTTTTTTGCGGAAGGAAATACCTAGCCAGCTGCGTTCGGATACGCTTTCAACTAAATATTTCAAACGGAAACCAGCGGTAAAATTCTTCACTCGATAGTCTCCAGAAGGTCCAATATGAAAAAAGCTGTCGTTACCAACGGTGTTGTTGAGATGCAACACCTTATTACCGTCAGTACCGTTTTCATATTCCACCTTTGCGATCCCCGTCAGGTGCGCGTCCATGCCTTGCGCTTCGCCACCGCGCAAAACGTTGTTCACCCAATTTTGTTTAAATAAAGGGTTTTCTTCAATATAGCCGCCTACTGCGTATGTTTCAAAATCGTCCAAAAAATCGGAAAGCGTCGTTTTTTTCTCTGTTTCTGCAGAAACGTAAATTTCGGGAACACTTTGCATAACGGGCGCAGCCGCTTGTACAAAAAGCATCGCAAACGCCGCAACCGTAGCCAAATTCTTTTTCATCTTTTTCCTCCTTATTCTTCAATAACGACAAGCACACCTTCGCCGGGCACAAACTCTAAAAGCAACGATTCGCCCGTGAAATTGCCCTTGACCGCTTCTTTTACGTAATAACCTTTTACTGCGCCGTCAAAACGCAACGTTGCCGTGGTCGCCGCCGTCGCACCCGTTTCCGTATCGTCCGCGATCGCGTTGTTTACAACGTACAACGCCGTTTTTCCGTTGTAATCAAAACAGCCGATCATTGCGTGCTCGCTGTCAACGGAAAACAGCTTTCCGTAATTGACGAGAATATCCTCCTGAGGAATACTCATACGGTTTTCCGAACCGTCGTTAAGTTGTGGCATCACTCCCGCAACGATCAAGCCTCGACTCTTCGAACACATCAGCACTTCGTCGATCGCCGCAAGCTGTTTGTCGGCTTTTTGTACGTGATAATACACCTCGGTAGGAGCGCCCGTATGATCGAACATAGCGCCATTGAAGATCTCGCCGCCGTCATTGGGGACTACGCCGCAGAAATACTGTATTCCCTTTGCGCCGTATGCAAGACAGGTG